>NZ_AFPR01000278.1:0-2886 GCF_000219295.1 Acidiphilium sp. PM | reverse complement strand
CATGCGGCGAAAATGGACGAACAATATAACATCACGACAACGAAACGATGTGACTGTTCGCACAGGGCAGTTTCCGGTCCGCCCGGCCGGACGCACCGCCCTGAAATCCATGGAGAAGCATGAAGTGAGCGTTTCCGATATCTTCGCGCAGATCGTCGCCCTGGTCGGCGGCGCCGCCGTTCTCGCCCGCCGGTCGGACGCGCCCCGCCAGCCCGCCTGGGGCACCGCGCCCGCCATCCCGCCGGCGAAATCGCAGGGCAGCATCCCGACCCTGAAGATGCCGACGGCGCGCGGCTGGCCCGCGGGGCGCACGCCGGTGGCCGCTCCCGGCCTGAAGGTCAACGCCTTCGCCACCGGCCTGCAGCACCCGCGCTGGATCTGCGCGCTCCCCGGCGGCGACGTGCTGATCGCCGAGGCGTGCGAGGTGCCGCGCCCGCCCTCCTCGATCTTCGACTACGCGATGATCAGCACGATGAAGCGCGCCGCCGCGATGGGGCCGAGTGCCAACCGCATCACCCGCCTGCGCGACGCGGATGGCGACGGCGTCGCCGAAATCCGCAACGCCTTCATGGAAAATCTCAACCAGCCCTTCGGCATGGCCCTGGTCGGCGACACCTTCTATGTCGGCAATACCGATGGCGTGATGGCCTTCCCCTACACGAACGGCGCGGAGCGCATCGCCGCGCCGGGGCGGCGGCTCACCCGCTTCAACCCCGGCGGCCACTGGACCCGCAGCCTGCTGCCGAGCCCGGACGGCGCGAAACTCTATGTCGGCGTCGGCTCGCTCACCAACATCGCCGAGGCCGGCATGGCGGTGGAGGAAGGCCGCGCCGCCATCCACGAGATCGACCTTGCCAGCGGCGCCAGCCGCATCTTCGCCGCCGGCCTGCGCAACCCGGTCGGCCTCGCCTGGGAGCCGCGCACCGGCGCGCTCTGGACGGTGGTCAACGAGCGCGACGGCATCGGCGACGAAACCCCGCCCGACTATCTCACCACCGTGCGCGAGGGCGGCTTCTACGGCTGGCCCTATTGCTACTGGGGCCAGACGGTGGACGACCGGGTGAAGCAGGACCCCGCCCTCGTCGCCCGCGCCCTCACGCCGGATTACGCGCTCGGCGGCCACACCGCCTCGCTCGGCCTCTGCTGGCTGCCCGCCGGCGCGCTGCCCGGCTTTCCCGAAGGCATGGCGATCGGCCAGCACGGCTCGTGGAACCGCAGCACGCTGAGCGGCTACAAGGTCGTCTTCATCCCCTTCGCCGATGGCCGCCCCGCCGGCCCGCCGCGCGACATCCTGAGCGGCTTCCTCTCGGCGGACGAACGAGAGTCCTATGGAAGGCCGGTCGGCGTCGCGCTCGGCCCGGATGGCGGCCTGCTCGTGGCCGACGATGTCGGCGACGTGATCTGGCGGGTGACCGGCGCCTGAGGCCGGCGCGCCCTGCCGTCAGCCGAGGCCGTCATCCGCCGGCGGGCGGAATCGGGCGAGGCGCGGCGCCAGCACCGGCAGCACGAACAGCGAGAGCAGCGTCGCCGTCAGCAGCCCGCCGAGAATGACGATCGCCATCGGCCCCTCGATCGCATCGCCGGGGGAGCCGGCGGCGATCGCCAGCGGCAGCAGCCCGAGGGCCGTCACGCTCGCCGTGATCACGATCGCCGGCAGCCGGTCGGCCGCCGCCGCGCGCGCCGTCGCCGCCGACCAGTCCATCCCGTGCTCCAGCACCAGCCGGCGCATGTGGATCAGCAGCAGCAGCCCGTTGCGCAGCGTCAGGCCGAACAGCGTCGCCAGCCCCACCATCGCGCCGAGGCCGAGATGACCGGCGAGGAAGATCCACACCGCCGCGACGCCGCCGGCAAAGGCGACCGGCAGGATGCCGACGATCAGCGCCACCGCCCGCGCGTCGCGCAGCGCCAGCGCGATGAGCGAGAGGATGACGCCCAGCGCCATCCCCGCATGCACGACGAGCGAGCGCCGCGCCGCCCCGCCCGCGATCGCGGTGCCGCCATACTGCACATAAATTCCGGCCCCGAGCCCAAGCCCGGCGATGCGCCGGCGCAGCGCCGCGACCACCGCCGCGGACCGCCCGTGCGCGGTCTGCACGGTGACGACCTGCACCCGCCGGCCGTCATCGTGCAGGATCTGCGCCGGGCCGCGGGTCTGGCCGATTTGCGCGATCCGCCGCAACGGCACCACCATCCCGCCGGACGCCGCCACCGGCAGGTCGCCCACCGAGGCCGGCTCGCGGCGCAGCGCCTTCGGCAGCGTCACCACCACCGGCTCGACCAGCGTGCCGCGATACACATGGCCGACCACCGTGCCGGCATAGGCGATCCGCAGCGCCGCGAGCGCCGCGCGCGCCGTCACGCCATAGCGCAGCATCGCCGCGCGATCGAGCGTCACCGACAGGGTGGGCTCCGCCTGGGTCGCGGCGAGCGATGCCGCGCGCACCCCCGGCAGGTGCCGCGCCGCGGCGGCGATGCGCTGCGCCGCGACGTCGATCCGGGCGAGGTTCGGCCCGTAGACGGATACCGTCACCGGCGCCGTCACCCCGGCCAGGCTCTCGTCGATCCGCTCGCTCAGGAAGGTATGGCTCCACCAGGTCAGCCCCTGGATGCCGTCGACCGCGGCGAGAATCCGCTGTGTCGAGCGCGCGGCGTGGCGGTTCCCGGTCCGGCTGAGCGTGATGTCGATTTCGGCCTTGTTCACCCCGGCATGGCCGTTGCTCATCGAGGCCCGGCCGATATGCATCACCGCGCTGGCGACCTCGGGCAGGTGCTCGATCGTGCCGACCACCTGCCGGCCGATCGCCAGCATCGCGTCGATCGACATGCCGGGCGCGGCCAGGTAGTGGACGATCACGTCATTCTCGCGGAAGCGCGGCAGGAAGCGCG
>NZ_AFPR01000279.1:0-4058 GCF_000219295.1 Acidiphilium sp. PM | reverse complement strand
GGCCCGCTGGCCGAGGATCTGGCGCTGGCGCCGGCGGGCACCGAGTATCAGCGCCGTGTGTGGGCGTATCTGCGCACGATTCCGCGCGGCGAGACGCGGACCTATGGCGAGGTGGCGCGCGATGTCGGCGGCAGCGCCCGCGCGGTCGGCGGCGCCAACCGCGCCAATCCGATACCGATCCTGATCCCCTGCCACCGCGTGCGCGCGGCGGACGGGCTGGGCGGGTATTGCGGCAGCAGCGAGGAAGGCTGGGGACTGGCGATGAAGCGCCGGCTGCTCGCCCTCGAAGGCGCCGCTTTCAGTGACGGCGCGCGCCGCCGCGCCTGACATTCCGGGAGAAACAGAGATGACGACAAAGGCCATCCGTATTCATGCCCATGGCGGGCCCGAAGTGTTGCGCTGGGAGGACGTGCCCACGCCCGAGCCCGGACGCGGCGAGGCGCTGGTGCGTCACGAGGCGGTGGGGCTGAACTACATCGACGTGTATTTCCGCACCGGCCTCTACAAGGTGCCGCATCTCCCGGCGACCATCGGCATGGAGGGGGCGGGCGTCGTCGTCGCGGTGGGCGAGGGGGTGACCGAGGTGGCGGCGGGCGACCGCGTCGCCTATGCCGGCGGGCCGGTCGGCGCCTATGCCACCGAGCGGGTGATCGCCGCCGACCGGCTGGTGAAGCTGCCGGCCGGGATCGACTTCCAGACCGGGGCGGCGATGATGCTCCAGGGCATGACCGCGCAATACCTGCTGCGGCGGACCTACCGGGTGCAGGCGGGGGAGACCATTCTGGTGCACGCCGCGGCCGGGGGCGTCGGCCTCATTCTCTGCCAGTGGGCGCGGCATCTCGGCGCCACGGTGATCGGCGTCGTCTCGACCGAGGCGAAGGCGGATATCGCCCGCGCGCACGGGGCGCATCACGTCATCGTCGGGCACGAGCATCTCGCCGCCGAGGTGAAGCGGCTGACCGACGGCGCGATGGTGCCGGTGGTCTATGATTCGGTGGGCAAGGACACGTTCGGGCCGAGCCTCGACTCGCTCGCGCCGCTCGGCCTGATGGTGAGCTACGGCAATGCCTCGGGGCCGGTGCCGCCGGTCGATGTCGGCATTCTCGCGGCCAAGGGCAGCCTGTTCCTGACCCGGCCGACGCTGGCGACCTATACGGCGAAGCGCTCCGACCTCGTCGCGGTGGCGAACGACCTGTTCGGGGTGGTCGAGGCCGGGGCGGTGAAGATCCGCGTCAACCAGACCTTCCCGCTCGCCGAGGCGGCGGCGGCGCACGAGGCGCTGGAGGCGCGGCGGACCACCGGCAGCACCGTGCTGCTACCCTGACGGGCGGCGGCGGCGCGGGATCACGATCTCGTGCGTGCCGGATTCATGCCATGTTTGGCAATCTAGAGTGGACGGGCCCGGAGGGCGCTTGCCAATCCGGGCTTCGTTCCCATTCTCGTTCCGTGTTGTCCACGGGACATGCCAGGCAGGAGAAGAAACAATGTCCGAATTGACCAGACCGAACGGCCGGCGCGCGCTGCTGAAGACGGCGGCGGGGATTTCCGCCGGGATCGCGGTGGCCGGGATCGCGGCGACCCAGACGGCGGAGGCGGCCGGCATGGCCAAGTCCGCGGTGAAGTATCAGGACAAGCCGAAGGACGGGCACCAGTGCGACGGCTGCGCGCTGTATATTCCGGCCTCCAGTTCCGGCAAGGACGGGCGCTGCAAGGCGGTGGCCGGCGCCATCTCGCCGAAGGGCTGGTGCGAGCTGTGGAGCCCGAAATCGTAACGCCGCGGCCCTGAGACCCGCCCGCGGCTTCGGGGGCGGCAGAGCGGACTGACGGCCGGGACCCGGCGCGACGCCGGCCCGGCCGGGACATCCCCCTGGCGCGAGGGGCTGCATCGCGCCGCGACGACATCAAGGAGACGGATGTGAAGGTGAACAGGCGAGGCGTGACCGCGATGATGCTCGCCGCCGGGCTGGCCAGCGGGATCGGGATCGCGCAGGCGAAGACCGTGCGGCTTTCCGCGACGCTGCACCCGGTGGCCGGGACGATGTCCCACGGCAGCGGCATGATGCACGGCACGTTCAACACGGTGACCCGCCGGGTGACGTGGGACGTGACCTACAGCCACCTCAGCAGCAAGGTGATCATGGCGCATTTCCACGGGCCGATCAGCAAGCCCGGGCAGAACGGGCCGGTGCAGGTGTGGCTGACGAAGGCGCCGCCGCATCCGATGGCGGCCGGGCCGATCAGGGGCTCGGCGGTGCTGACGCCGATGCAGGCGAAGGAGCTGATGGGCGGGCACTGGTATGTCATGATCCATACCGTGATGCACAAGCCCGGCGAGCTGCGCGGACGCGTGCACGCCGGCTGAGCCGTTCGCGGTCGCCGGCGACGCGGGATCGTCTCTTGCGTTCGCCGGCGGGGCGGCGCATGGGCGGGGGATGAACGAAAGCCATTTTCCCGCTCCGCCCGCCACCGCAGCGCCGGCGCTGCGGCGGATGTTCGTGCGGGACATGGTGCTGGACGCCCATATCGGCGTCCATGCCCATGAATTCGGCCGCACGCAGCGGGTGCGGATCAATCTCGATCTCGCGGTGCGCGAGGAGGCCGGCCCGCAGGGGGCGCTGATGTCGCGCCCCGGCGTGGGGCGGGACGATCTCGCCCGGGTGGTGGATTACGAGCGGATCGTGCTCGGCGCGCGGGCGGCGGTCGCGGCCGGGCATGTCCAGCTCGTCGAGACGCTGGCCGAGCGGCTGGCGGAGCTGTGCCTCGAGGACTCGCGGGTCGCGCATGTGCGCGTGCGGGTGGAGAAGCTCGACGTGTTTCCGGACATGCAGTCCGTCGGCGTGGAGATCGAGCGGCGGAATTCCTGATCCGGTTCAGACCAGCAGCATCGCCAGGGTGCAGGCGCCCATCAGCGCGGCGGTGAGCCAGCCCATGACCCGCAGCGCGCGGGGCAGGACGTGGCCGTCCATCACCGCGGGGCGGCTGGCGAGGGCGACCATCGCGGCGATGATCGGCGCGGCGGCGACGCCGTTGATCACCGCCGCCCAGAACAGCGCGCGGATCGGGGTGAGCGGGGAGAAGACGATGCCGACGCCGGCGAGCGTCGCCACCGCGAGCACGCCGTAGAAGGCCCGGGCCTCGAGCGCGCGGCGGGAGAGGCCGACCGTCCAGTGCAGCGCCTCGCCGATCGCGTAGGCGGTGCTGCCGGCGAGGACGGGGACGGCGAGCAGGCCGGTGCCGAAGATGCCGAGGGCGAAGACGAGCTGCGCGAAACGGCCGGCGATGGGGGCGAGGGCGCTCGCCGCGTCCGCCGCCGAGGTGATGTCGGTAATGCCGTGGACGTGCAGCGTCGCCGCCGTGCCGATGATGATCGAGAGCGAGACGGCGTTCGAATAGGTCATGCCGGTCCAGGTGTCGAAGCGGATGCGGGCGAGCTCGCCGGCCACCGCCGGGCCGACGGTGGGGATGCGCCCGGCATCCTCGGCTTCCTCGGCCGCCTGCCAGAAGAAGAGATAGGGGCTGATCGTGGTGCCGAAGACCGCGATGAGCGCGAGCAGGGCCGGGCGGTCGAGCGTGAGGCGGGGGATCAGCGCGCCGGCGAGGATCTCGCGCGCGGGCAGGCGCAGGACGAAGAGCAGGGCGACATAGGCGAGCAGCGCCGTGGTGAGGAATTTCAGCACGGCGACGTAGCGGCGGTACGGGATGCGGATTTCGGCGACGACGCAGAACACCGCGATCGCCACGGTGTAGAGCCGCTCGGGACCGCCGGCGAGCATGTGCGCGGTCTGCGCCATCGCGCCGAGATCGGCGCCGAGATTGAAGACATTGGCGATGGCGAGCAGCAGGATCAGGCCAAGGGCGAGCGGGCGGGGCAGGTGGGCTTCCATCGCGGCGCCGAGGCCGCGGCCGGTGATGCGGCCGATGCGCGCGCTGATCTCCTGCACCGCGACCATGAAGGGCAGGGCGAGCACCACCGTCCAGCCGAGGGTGTAGCCGAACTGGGCGCCGACCTGGGAATAGGTGGCGATGCCGCTCGGGTCGTCGTCGGCGGCGCCGGTGAT
>NZ_AFPR01000280.1:0-742 GCF_000219295.1 Acidiphilium sp. PM | reverse complement strand
GCCGCGTGCGCCGGCAGCGCCTCAGGCTGCCGCAGCGCGGTCACGACCAGCCCGGCCAGCAGCAGTGGCAGGGTCAGCGCGTCGGGCAGCCGCAGGCAGTCGAGATCGATCAGCGCCGCGGCCAGCAGCGTCGCCGCGAAGGCGAAATCGAGCGGCACGCGCGGCCCCGCCGGATCCAGCACGGCGATAACGACTGCCAGCAGCAGCGTCGCCAGCTCGATCAGCAGCAGCCGGCGCGGGATCGCGGCACCGCAATGCGCGCAGCGCCCGCGGCGCAGCAGGTAGCTTGCCAGCGGCACCAGGTCGGCGGCGCCGAGCGGCGTGGCGCAGGCATCGCAGCGCGAGCGCCGCCGCGCGAGCAGAAGGCCGCGCGGCAGGTCCTCGACCAGCGTGCCGATGAACGAGCCGATGAAGGGTGATGCCAGAATGGTGCCGGCAACCAGAATATTTCCCTGAACTGTCATATGTTTTCGGCTCCGGCGGCAGCTTGCTCGGGCATAAGGTAAAAAACACGTTTCCGCGAGAGACATGCGATGCTCGATCACGCCGCCACGCGCCCGGATGAGGACGGTTCAGCCATCGGCACGGCGCTGCTGCGGGCCGGGCTGGTCGATTCCCTCGGCATCGCGCGGGCGCGGGCGCTGGCGGCGGAAACCGGGCTCGGCCTCGGCGCTTCACTGGTCCGCCTCGGGCTGATCGGCGAGCGCAGCCTCGCCGAGGCCGCCGCCGCCGCCCTCGGTCT
>NZ_AFPR01000281.1:0-5420 GCF_000219295.1 Acidiphilium sp. PM | reverse complement strand
CGCCTGCGCCGCCCTGGTCAACGCCCATCGCCGCGGCCTCGCCGCCCGCCGCGCCGAGATCGAGATGGACGGCGGCACCCTCACCCTCACCTGGCGCGACGACGGCCACGTGCTGATGGAAGGCCCCGTCGCCCTGGTCTTCGAGGGCGAGCTGGACGCGGCCATGCTCGCGCCATGAGCCTCGACATCCTCACCTTCGGCTGCCGCCTCAACGCCTTCGAGAGCGAGGTAATGCGCGGCCATGCCGAGGCCGCCGGGCTCGGCGACGCCGTCATCGTCAACACCTGCGCCGTCACCGCCGAGGCCGAGCGCCAGGCCCGCCAGGCCATCCGCCGCGCCCACCGCGCCGACCCCGCCGCGAAAATCATCGTCACCGGCTGCGCCGCCCAGATCGATCCGGCCGCCTGGTCGAGCATCGAGGGTGTCGCCCGCGTCCTCGGCAACGCCGAGAAGCTCACGCCCGAGGCCTGGCGGTCGGAAGCGCCGGTCCTCGTCGCCGACATCATGCAGCTCCGCCAGACCGCCGCCCACCTGATCGAGGGCTTCGGCACCCGCGCGCGCGCCTTCATCGAGGTGCAGCAGGGCTGCGATCACCGCTGCACCTTCTGCATCATCCCCTATGGCCGCGGCCCCTCGCGCTCGATCCCGCTCGGCGCCGTGGTCGAGCAGGTCCGCACCCTCGTCGCCAATGGCTACAACGAGGTGGTGCTCACCGGCGTCGACCTCACCTCCTACGGCGCCGACCTGCCCGGCGCGCCGAAACTCGGCCAGCTCTGCCGCCGCCTGCTCGCCGCCGTGCCGGACCTGCCGCGCCTGCGCCTCTCCTCGATCGACCCCGCCGAGATCGACGACGATCTCTGGCGCCTGCTCGAATCCGAGCCCCGCCTGATGCCGCATCTGCATCTCTCGGTGCAGGCCGGATCCGACCTCATCCTCAAGCGCATGAAGCGCCGCCATCTCCGCCACCACGTCATCGAGGCCGCCGCCCGCGCCCGCGCGCTCCGCCCCGACATCGCCCTCGGCGCCGACCTCATCGCCGGTTTCCCCACCGAAACCGAGGCGCATTTCGCCGAAACCCTCGCTTTGGTCGACGACGCCGGGCTCGACTATCTCCACGTCTTCCCCTTCTCCGCCCGCAAGGGCACGCCCGCCGCGCGCATCCCCGCTTTGCCGATGGCCGAGCGCCGCGCCCGCGCCGCCCGCCTGCGCGAGGCCGGCGCCCGCCGCGCCGAAGCCCGCTTCCGCGCCATGACCGGCACCACCGTCACCGCCCTGGCCGAGACCGAAACCGCCGGCCACACCGAAACCTTCGCGCCGATCCGCTTTTCCGCACCCGTCACCCCGGGCGCGCTCGTCACGGCGAGGATCACCGGCGCGGATGCCACCGGCGTGACCGCAGGAGCAGAATGATGGCGCTCGGCTTTCTCTCGCGCCTCAAATCCGGCCTCACCCGCAGCACCCAGAAGCTCGCCGCCGGCATCACCGACACCTTCACCAAGCGCAAGCTCGACGACGCGGCGCTGGAAGAGCTCGAAGACCTGCTCATCACCGCCGATCTCGGCCCCGCCGCCGCCGCCCGCGTCATCCGCGCCTTCCGCCGCACCCGCTTCGGCCAGGACGTTTCCGCTCCCGAAATCCGCGCGTCGCTGGCCGAGGAGGTGGCGAAAATCCTCGCCCCCGTCGCGCAGCCGCTCGCGATCGACCGGAGCAAAAACCCGTTCGTGATCCTGATGGTCGGCGTCAACGGCACCGGCAAGACCACCACGATCGGCAAGCTCGCCCAGTCCTATGCCGAGGCCGGCGCCAGACCCCTGCTCGTCGCCGGCGACACGTTCCGCGCCGCCGCGGTCGAACAGCTCCAGGTCTGGGGCGAGCGGACCGGCGCGCCGGTGATGACCGGCCCCGCCAACGCCGACCCCGCCGGCCTCGCCTTCGACGCCATCGCCCGCGCCCGGCGCGACGGGCACGACATCGTGCTGATCGACACCGCCGGCCGCCTGCACAACAAGGCCGCGCTGATGGAGGAGCTGCGCAAGATCATCCGCGTCATCCGCAAGCAGGACGAAACCGCCCCCCACGCCGTGCTGCTGACGCTCGACGCCACCACCGGCCAGAACGCCATCGCCCAGGTCGCCACCTTCAAGGAGATGGTCGATCTCACCGGCCTGATCGTCACCAAGCTCGACGGCTCGGCCCGCGCCGGCGTCGTCGTCGCCCTGGCCGAAACCGCCGCCCTGCCGATCCATGCCATCGGCGTCGGCGAACAGGCGGCCGATCTCCGCCCCTTCGACGCCACCGAATTCGCCCGCGCCCTCACCGGCGCCGACGCCGACCGCCCCGCCTGAAATCTTGCGCCGCCGCAGATCATCCGGAAACCCGACGATCCGCGCATTGCTGAATTTCAGCGGCGATTTGCAGACACCAAAAGGCGACCTGCCGTAGCGTGACGGCTCGCGCCGCCCCGCCTTACCAGTCGCGGCGTTGCCAGCGATGCCAGTGGTGCCAGTGGTGCCAGTGGTCATACGGCCGGTATCCGCCGTCATATCCCGCGCCGCGCCCATGCAACGGCGCATTGTCCGGCCGCGATCCGATGAAGCGCCGATAGGCAGAAATCCAGTCCCGCGCGATCATCCGCCGCGCCTCGTCCAGCCCCAGCCGGTGCGCGCAGACCAGCCGCGCCATCCGCGCCTCCAGCCGGTCCTTCGCATAGGACCCCCACTGCCCCCGCCCGAGATGCGGCTCCGGCCAGAGATTGTCCGGGCTGGTCGGCGAGCCGCCGAGCGCGAGCGGGATCAGGTGATATCCTCGTATTTCCAGGGTCGCGCATCGGCATAGCCATAGCGCCGGATCTGCGCCTTCTTCAGCGGCTCGGTATAGGACACCGGCGGCCGCACCGTCCGCGTCCAGCCGCGCCGGCAGATCGTGGCACCGATCGTCGCCTCGCGCACCGCGGGGTTGATCGCCCCCGGCGTCAGCGCCGGATCGGGCAGCGGCGAAGCCCCCCGCGCCGCCGCCACCCCACCGGCCAGCATCCAGGCCGCCGCGACCAGACCGATCCATCTCCTGTTCGAAATCATCTCTGGAACATAACGTGAACGAGTAAACATCAGGTTAACGCCGCCAGCCCCGCGCGCAATTTCGCCATCGCCCGCTCCAGCTTTTCCGGGCTCTGGGCGAAGCAGATCCGCAAATGCCCCTCGCCCGCCGCGCCGAACGCGATCCCCGGCGCCACCGCCACCTTGTGCGCGATGGCGAGGTGCCGCGCCAGTTCCAGGCTGTCCGCCACCCCCTCGATCCGCGCGAAGGCATAGAGCCCGGCCGGCGCCGCGCTGTAGCGCACGCGGTTGAGCCCGGCGAGCCCGGCGCCGACGATCGCCCGCCCCTCGGCGCAGAACGCCCGGAACCCGGCGACATAGTCCTCGCACTCCAGCGCCGCCCGCGCCGCCTCCTGCGCGAAGGGCGCCACGCCGGAATGCGTCGCCTCGATCAGCTCGCCCACCGCGTCCCGCTCGCCCTCCGGCAGCACCAGCCAGCCGACGCGGAATCCCGTCATCGCCCAGGTCTTCGACACCGAATTGGCGACGATCACCCGATCCTCCGGCCCCGCATGGTCCAGCGCCGAGGGCGCCGCCGCCCGCCCGTCGAAACTCAGCCGCGAATACACCTCGTCCGACAGCAGCCACACGCCCCGCCGCCGGCAGATCTCCAGGATGGCGACGATCTCCGCGTCGCTCGCCATCCACCCGGTCGGGTTGTTCGGCGAATTGAGGCAGAACACCCGCGCGCCGTCGAGGGCCGCGTCCAGCCGGTCGAGATCGAGGCGGAATCCGCCCGCCCCGTCCTCGTCCAGCGGCAGCCGCACCACCTCGGCCCGCCGCGCCAGCGCCGCCCCGGCGAGGTTCGGCCATTCCGGCTCGTGGATCACCACCTTGTCGCCCTGCCGCAAGATCGCGGTGAACGCGACGCCGATCGCCGCCATGCCCGAGGCGGTCACCGCGATCCGCGTCTCCGCCACCGGTTTCGCGTGCACCCGGCTCAGATAATCCGCCAGCGCGAGGCGGAGCGACAGCCGCCCCCGGCTGTCCACGTAATGCGTGTCCCCGGCCTCGACGGCGCGGATCAGCGCCGCCCGCGCCGCGTCCGGCGGCGCCCGGTCGGACTCGCCGAACGCCAGGTTGTCCACCGCCGGGTCGGCAAAGGCCAGCCGCCCGATATCGCCGATCTTCGATCGCGGAATCCGAATGATATCCATTGACCACCCTGAAAGGCGGCGTCAGCCCGCGCGCACCACGCCGCGTTCGGTCGCCACCGCATGAAGGCGCGCATCCTGCGGTCCCACCGGCACCTCGTCCACCTCCTGCGATGCATAGGCGCACCCCAGCCGGAACGCATCGGGCAGGCCGGCCAGCGTGCGGTCGTAATACCCCGCGCCATAGCCGAGCCGGTTGCCCCGCCGGTCGAAGGCCAGCAGCGGCACCAGCACGAAATCGGGCACGATCTCCTCGCCCTCGGGGTGCGAGGTGCCGAACCGCCCCGGCACCAGCGCCGCGCCGCGCCGCCAGCGCCGGAAGGTGAGCGGCAGGCCGCGCCTCGGCGTCACCGGCAGGCCGATCGCATGCCCCCGCGCCTCCAGCTCGGCCAGCAGCGGCCGGATGTCGATTTCCGCCCCGATCGGCCAGAACCCCGAAACCACCGCGCCGGCGGGCGGCGGGCACTGCTCCAGCACCACGGCGGCCAGGCGCGCGCCCAGTGCCGGGTCAAGCCCGTCGCGCCGGTCGAGGGCGGCCTGCCGCGCCGCCGCCTTGCGGGCGATGAGATCGAGCTCGGTCATGCTGTCGGGGAGAGGAGCAAAAGTGCGAAGCCGCCCTGGCCGTTGGCGTTGACATCCTCCCAGAGCCTGCGTGAGCAGGTGGGCGCCGGAAATACCGGAACCACGGTTCCGACAGAGCCAGCTCCCTGGGAGATACTTACTGGCCCCGGGGATGTGCTTGCCTGACGCACCGGGCAGCCTCGCCCCCGCAACTTAGGACTCCGCGAGGTCCGCCGCAATCTCCTCCGCGCGCGCGGCGACGCGCCGCAGCCTTGCGACATGCTCGGGGGAAACGCCGGTGGGCTTCGCCGCCCGCAACGCCTCGTGGGTGGCCCGCAGGTCGTGCAGCTCGTCGGCCAGCAGAAGTGCCGCCAGCACCAGCAGCCGCGCCTCGCCGGTCTGCTCGCCGATCGCCTTGATGCTGCTCACCCGGCGGTCGATCTCGGCGGCCATCGCCTGCAAGTGCCGCTCCTGCCCGTCCTCGCAGCTCACCGAATAGGAGAAGCCGTTGATGCGGATGTTCACGTTCGCCATGTCAGCCCTGCTCCACCCGGTCGGCCTCGTCGAGCGCCGCCCGCAGTTGCTCGATCATCCGGTCGAGCGCCGCGGC
>NZ_AFPR01000282.1:0-843 GCF_000219295.1 Acidiphilium sp. PM | reverse complement strand
GGGCGCGGCGACATTACGCGGGCGGTGACGGCGACGGGGACGGTCAACCCGATCCTGACGGTGATCGTCGGCTCGGCGGTGTCCGGCATCATCCAGGACATCAGCTGCGACTACAACACGATCGTGAAGCTCGGGCAGATCTGCGCCCGGATCGACCCGCGGCCCTACCAGGCGGTGGTGGACCAGGACCGGGCGGCGGTGGCCGTGGACCAGGCGCAGCTGCGCAAGGACGAGGCGAGCCTCGACTATGCGCGCGGCAATTACCGCCGCCTCGCCTCGCTGGTGCCGCAGCGCTACGCCTCGGAGAACGCCGCCGACAGCGCGAAGGCGACGTATCGGCAGCTGGAGGCGCAGGCCGCGCTCGACCGCGCGGTGATCCGGCAGGACGAGGCGAAGCTCGCCGCCGCGCAGGCCAATCTCGGCTATACCGACATCGTCTCGCCGGTGAACGGGATCGTCGTCTCGCGCAATGTCACGATCGGGCAGACCGTCGCCGCCTCGTTCCAGACGCCGACGCTGTTCCTGATCGCCACCGACCTGACGCGGATGCAGGTGGATACCAATGTCAGCGAGGGGGATATCGCGGATATCCGCAAGGGCGAGGCGGCGCGGTTCACCGTTCTCGCCTTTCCGGGCGAGACCTTCGACGGCACGGTGACGCAGGTGCGCCAGTCGCCGCAGACGGTGCAGAACGTGGTGACCTACGACGTCGTCATCGAGGTGGACAACCGCGACCTGAAGCTGAAGCCGGGCATGACCGCGTCGGTGCGGATCATCACCGCGGCGCGGGCCGGGGTGCTGCGCGTGCCGGACCAGGCGCTGCGCTTCACGCCGCGGCTGGCG
>NZ_AFPR01000283.1:0-716 GCF_000219295.1 Acidiphilium sp. PM | reverse complement strand
CTGGCGGCGGGTTCCGGCCCGGCGGCAAGGTCGGCAAGGTCGGACCGCGCATCCTCGACGCCCTGGGCGAGGGCGCGGCGGAGCCAGGTTTCGGCCTCCGCCGGCTCCGGCGGGCCGGCCAGCCCCTTGCGCAGCCAGCGGCCGAGCATGAGCTGGGCGAGCGGGTGGTTCGCCTCGGCGGCGCGGCGATACCAGTGCAGCGCCGCCGCGCGGTCGACCGGAATGTCGTGCCCGCCGCCATGCAGGGCGCCGAGAGCGAACATGGCGCCGGGATGGCCGGTTTCGGCGACGCGGAGAAAGAGGTCGCGCGCGCCCGCATGGTCGCGCGCGGTGCCGCGGCCATGCAGCTTCATCTCGGCCTGGAGCGCCAGGGCGTCGGTCATGCCGGTGTCGGCGGCGCGGCTGATCCAGCCATAGGCGGCCTCGGGATCGGCGGGAACGCCCCTGCCCTCCAGCAGCATGCGGCCATACCAGTACTGCGCGTTGACGATGTTTTCGGCGGCGCGGCGCAGCCACATCGCCCCCTTCGCCTCGTCGCGCGCGACGCCGATGCCCTCGGTGAGGCAGACGGCGTAGTTGAAGGCGCCGATCGCGTCGCCGGAGCCCGCCGCGCGCTCGAACCATTCGTGGATCGGCAGGCCATCGACCGAGGCGCTGCGGACCTGGCGGTGGAGGATGAGGTTGGCGAGGTTGGCCTGGGCGGCGGCATCGCCCCC
>NZ_AFPR01000284.1:0-695 GCF_000219295.1 Acidiphilium sp. PM | reverse complement strand
AGGAGGTGGCGGCGCGCTACGCGCATCGCGCCTCGGGGCGGAGCGGGCGGTTCGTCGCGGTGAACTGCGCGGCGATTCCGCCGGACCTGATCGCCGCCGAGCTGTTCGGCCATGTCGAGGGCGCGTTCACCGGCGCGCGGCGCGGCGGGGCGGCGGGCCTCGCGGTGGAGGCGGATGGGGGAACGCTGTTCCTCGACGAGATCGGCGACCTGCCGCTGCCGCTGCAGGCCGCGCTGCTGCGCTTCCTCGACGATTTCTCGGTGCGGCCGGTGGGCGGCGGGATGCCGCGTCTGGTCGACGTGCTGCTGCTGACGGCGACCAATGTCGATCTCGGCGAGGCGGTGGCCGCGGGACGGTTCCGGGCGGACCTGTATTACCGGCTGGCGATCGCCGAGATCACCCTGCCGGCGCTGCGCGAGCGCAGCGACATCCGCCCGCTCGCGGCGCACCTGCTCGAACAGGTGGCCCCGGGCACGCGGCTTGAGCCGGCGGCGGCGTCACGCCTCGCGCGGCACGATTTTCCCGGCAATGTCAGGGAGTTGCGCAACGTGCTGGCGCGCGCCGCGCTGACCGGCGAGAAGGTGATCGGCGAGGAGACGATCGCCGCCCTGCTGCCGGCGGAGACGGCCGCGCCGGCCGCCGCCGGACAGTCGGTGCTGCGCGACGTTCAGGCGAGGCGGATCGAGGCGGCGCTG
>NZ_AFPR01000285.1:0-759 GCF_000219295.1 Acidiphilium sp. PM | reverse complement strand
TCCCTGCTCGCCCTGCTCAACCGCGACATCGGCGGCGCCCCCCGCCTCGGCGCCGACGCGCTGGCCGATTTCACCCGCGAACTCGCCGCGATGCTCGGCGCCGGGCTCGACCTCGAACGCGCCTTGCGTTTCGCCGCCGGCACCGCCGCCACCCCGCGCGTCCGCGCCATCATCCTCGCGATCTGCGACAAGGTGCGCGACGGCGCCGCCCTCTGGCGCGCGCTCGGCCACGAGCCGCGCAGCTTCCCGCCTTTCTATGTCGGGCTGGTGCGCGCCGGCGAGGAATCCGGCGCCCTCGCCGCGACGCTCGAAGACCTCGCCGAATTGCTGGAGCGCAACCGCTCGCTGCGCGCCGCGATGATCGCCGGCCTCACCTACCCCGCCCTGCTCGCCCTCGCCGCGACCGGCGCGATCGTCTTCCTGCTCACCAACGTGCTGCCCGAATTCGTGCCGATCTTCGCCGAAAACGGCGTCCCCCTGCCCGCCACCACGCGCCTGCTGCTCACGATTGGCCAGGCCTGCGCCGCGTCCTGGCCCTATGCGCTGGCGCTGTTCGCCCTCGCCATTCCCGGCATCCGCCTGCTGCTCGCCCGCCCCGCCCCGCGCCTGCGGTTCGACCGTCTGGTCCTCCGCCTGCCGCTGCTCGGCGCCCTGCTGCGCGAGGCGCTGGCGGCCCGCTTCACCCGCACGCTCGGCACGCTGCTCGGCAATGGCGTCGCCCTCGTCCCGGCGATGGCGATCGTGCAGAACGTGATCGGC
>NZ_AFPR01000286.1:0-1244 GCF_000219295.1 Acidiphilium sp. PM | reverse complement strand
CCGGGGGATCAGCGCCGCGGCGCCGAAGGCGAGCAGGGCGAACCCCATCACCACGGCGCCGAGCAGCCAGGGCTCCCGCGCGCCGAGCAGCCCGCCCAGCGCGGTCCCCGCCAGGATCGCGAGGAAGGTCGCGAAATCCACCATCGCATTGGCGAGCGGCAGCCGCGCGGTCTCCAGCAGGTCCGGCAGCAGCCCGTATTTCACCGGCCCGAACAGCGCCGCCAGCACCCCGAAGGCGAGCAGGGCCGCGAACAGCGCCGGCACCGAGCCGGCGAGAAACCCCGCCACCGCCAGCCCCGCCGCACCGATCTCGACCCCCTTGACCACGGTCGCGACCCGCGCCTTGTCGAACCGGTCCGCCAGCTCGCCGGCAATCCCCGAGCACAGCAGGAACGGCAGGATGAACACCCCGCCCGCCAGCGCCACCAGTGCTGTGCTCTCCTTCGCGCGGTAGAGGATCAGCACCACCAGCGCGGTCTTGAGGAAATTGTCGTTGAAGGCGGCGAAGGCCTGGCACCAGAACAGCGGCGCGAAGCGCCGGTCCAGCAGCAGCGCGCCTGGGGTCGCGCCCGAAGGCGCGCCGGATGTCGCGCCCGAAGGCGTGCGGGCGTTCGCGCTCAGGCTTCGTCCGGCGTCTTGAGGTCGAGGCTGAGCGCGTGCAGCCCGGTCTCGAACTCGGCCTTCAGCGCCTCGTTCACCGCCCGCTGCCGCGCCACCCGGTTCATCCCCCGGAACGCCTCGGCCACCATCTTCAGCCGGTAATGCGTCTCGCCCGCCTCCGGCGCGTGTCCCGGCCCGGTCATCCGGCCGATATGGCTGGCGTGTTTCGCGCTGTCGTCCTTCAGCTCGAGCAGGCCGGGCGCGAAGCGTTCCGCGAGGATCGCGCGGATTCTGTCGGATCGTGATGTCATGGGTGGATTGTGCGCCGCCGCCCCCCGGTTGCCAAGACGCCGGCAAAGGGCAAATTAGGGAACATGACGAGACTATGCCCATGACCCGGACCACCCGCCGCGTGCGCGCCTTCGCGCCCGACCCGGATGCCCCGGGCCGCGCCTGCGACATGCCCGACTGCGACAAGCAAGGCGAATACCGCGCCCCCCGCTCGCGCGAGCACCTGCGCGACTGGCACTGGTTCTGCCTCGAGCATGTCCGCGCCTACAATGCCGGCTGGGACTACTACAAGGGCATGAGCCCCGGCGAGATCGAGGCGCATCTGCGCGCCGACACCGCCTGGCAGCGCCCCA
>NZ_AFPR01000287.1:0-1584 GCF_000219295.1 Acidiphilium sp. PM | reverse complement strand
GGGCAGCGCGTGCCCGCATCGGCGGCGGCGGCGACGTGGCCGCAGGCCGCGCAGGCGATGGCGTCGCGCCCGGCATGGCTGGATTCCGGCCCGATGGACCGCCAGATCGCCCGGCGCTCGAGCGTTGCCCGGGTGATCATCGTCATGAAGGCGGCGGCGATCACGCAGGCGCCGCCGGCGCCGATCCGCACCGGCAGGAACGGTGCCACGCGCGAATAGCCGATGATGCAGCCGATCAGGAAGACGTCGATGGTCGCCCATTCGTCGAGCCGCTCGGCGATGCGGAAGGCGGGGCCGAGCCATGCCGCCCGGCGTCCGGCGCGCAGCATCGCCAGGACCGCCGCGAGCAGGCCGAAGCGCGCCAGCGGCAGCGCGATCAGTTCGGCGGCCAGGACGATGCCGGCCAGCGGCCAGCCCTGATGCCAGAGCCCGGCGATGCCGGCGGTGATCGTGCTGCGGTTGGCGGCGCCGAGCAGCGAGACGCGCATCAGCGGCAGCAGAATGGCCGGCGGCAGCAGGACCAGCGTGGCCACGGCGCAGGCGAGGGCGGCATCGAGCCCGCGGCCCGACATGCGTTCGAGCGGCGCATCGCACCGGCGGCAATGGATGACGCCGGGCCCTGAACGCGCCGGCAGGCGCTGCACGAGACCGCACCAGGCGCAACCGATGACCCCATGGGGCGGGTCGCGCACGGCATCCGGCGTGCCGAACAGGAAGGACGCCAGGCTCATGCGCGCCACCGATGGTGGAGGCGGCGGGCATTCATCTGGCGTGACATAAGAAGGCGGCGGCGGCGGCGCAGCCGGAACGGCCGCGAATCGGCCGATCTCACGCGACAGTGATCGACGGACTCAGGGGCGGCGGGCGATCGCGAGGCCGAGGGCGGCGCCGCAGAGCAGGCCGCCGCCGATCCGGTTCGGCAGCCGCCCGACGCCGGCGAGGCGCCGGCCCAGCGCGCCGCCGAGCAGCACCCAGAGACTGTCGATCGCGAGGGCGAGGCCGAGAAAACTGCCGGCGAGCACGGCGACCTGGGACGAGGCGGGGCGCGCCGGATCGATGAACTGGGGAAACAGCGCGCCGTAGAAGAACAGCGTCTTCGGGTTGGTGAGCGAGACGACGAAGCCGCGCACCCAGATGGCGCGCCGCCCGGGCGGGGCTGGCCGGCGGCGCCGCCGCATCCACCGGCGGGCGCCGCCAGGTGGCGATGCCGATCCAGAGCAGGTACGCGACCCCGGACCAGCGCAGGACGCCGAACCAGGCGCCCAGATGGGCGAGCAGGGCGGTCAGCCCGAAGGCCGTGACCGCGAGTTGCACCGCCATGGCGGACGCCGTGCCGGCCAGGGTGGTGAAGCCGGCGGACCGCCCGTGCGAGATGCTGTTGCCGACGAGCAGCATCACGTTCGGCCCCGGCAGGAGCATCAGCAGCGTCACGGCGGCGATGAAGCCGAGGAACAGGTCGGGCGGCGGCATGGCGGGCATCCTGACGGAAACCGCGCGCCGCGTCATCCCTGAACGCGAGGATGACGGCGAAGCCGCGGGATGGGCGCGCGCGGGCGCATCCGGCGGCGTTCGCCGTCGGGGGGG
>NZ_AFPR01000288.1:0-6868 GCF_000219295.1 Acidiphilium sp. PM | reverse complement strand
TTTCCTCGTCCGAATCCCAGAAGGCGAGAACCTCGACCTTCTCGCCCTCGGCATCGTTCCGCCCGGCATGCAGCGTCTTGCCGAGCCGGCCTTCATTATGCGCGATCAGCGCCGAGGCGGCGCGCAGGATCGGCGCGGTCGAGCGGTAATTCGCCTCCAGCCTGACGATTTTCGCACCCGGGAAATCCTGCTCGAAGCGCAGGATGTTCTCGATCTCCGCACCGCGCCAGGAATAGATGCTCTGGTCGTCGTCGCCCACGCAGCAGATGTTCTTCGAGGCCTGGGCGAGCAGGCGCAGCCAGTAATACTGGACGAGGTTGGTGTCCTGGTATTCGTCGACCAGGATGTAGCGGAAGCGGCGGTGATACTGCGCGAGGATCTCGGGCTCGCGCTTGAGCAGGTCGGTCGCGAGCATCAACAGGTCGCCGAAATCCATCGCGTTTAGCGCCTGCAGCCGTTCCTGGTAGGCAGCATAGAGGTCGCGCGCGGATTCGGCCCCCCAGTCGATATCGAGCTCGCGCGGCACCTGGTCCGGCAGCAGGCCGCGATCCTTCCAGCGCTGGATCGTGCCCATCAGCCCCTGCGGGGTGAAGCGCTTCACGTCCATCCGTCGCGCTTCCATCACCTGCTTGAGCAGGCGGAGCTGGTCGTCCGGGTCGAGGATCGAGAAATTCGACGTGCGGCCGACGAGTTCGGCATGGCGGCGGAGCATCCGTGCCGCGAGGGCGTGGAAGGTGCCGAGCCAGAGCCCCTCCGCCGGCTCGCCGAGCAGGGCGGAGACGCGCTCGCGCATCTCCCGCGCCGCCTTGTTCGTGAAGGTGACGGCGAGCACCTGGTTCGGAAAGGCGCGGCGCGTGAGCAGGATATGGGCGAAGCGGGTGGTCAGCACGCGGGTCTTGCCGGTGCCGGCACCGGCAAGCACCAGCACCGGCCCGTCCACCGCCTCGACGGCTTCGCGCTGGGCGGGGTTCAGCCTGTCGAGATAGTCGCTCACCTGGCCGGCTTCACGCCCAGGATGCGCGCGATGGCGTAGGTGAGGTCGGCGCGGTTGAGGGTGTAGAAATGGAACTCGTCGATGCCGTTGGCCTGCAGCGTGCGGACCTGCTCGGCGGCGATGCTCGCGGCGACCATCTTGCGGGTTTCGGCATCGTCGTCGAGTCCGTCGAACATCTCGCCCATCCAGGCGGGGACATGGGTGCCGGCCATCTCGCTGATCCGCTTCGCCTGCCCGAAATTGGAGACCGGCATGATGCCGGGGATGATCGGCGCGGTGATGCCGGCGGCCAGCGCGCGGTCGAGAAAGTCGAGGAAATGGCCGGTCTCGAAGAAGACCTGGCTGATCGCCCGCGTCGCCCCGGCATCGAGCTTGCGCTTCAGATTGTCGAGATCGGCCTGCGGGCTTGGTGCCTGGGTGTGGGTTTCGGGATAGGCGGCGACCGAGATCTCGAAATCGGCGACGCGGCGCAGCCCGGCGACGAGATCGGCCGCATAGGCGTAGCCCTCGGGATGCGGCGCATAGGCGGTGCCGCCCGGCGGGTCGCCGCGCAGGGCGACGATGTGGCGCACGCCGGCATCCCAGTAGCGGCGGGCGACATCATCGACCTCGCCGCGCGAGGCGCCGACGCAGGTCAGGTGCGCTGCCGGAACAAGGGTGGTCTCCCGCACCAGGCGGGTGACGGTGGCGTGGGTGCGCTCCTGGGTCGAGCCGCCGGCGCCGTAGGTGATCGAGACGAAGCGCGGCGCCAGCGGTTCGAGCCGGCGAATGCAGGCCCAGAGCTGGGCTTCCAGTGTTTCGGTCTTGGGCGGAAAGAATTCGAACGAGATCGCCGGGGCCGGGGCGCGCAGCGCAGGCGTTGGCAGCGGATCAACGCGCGGACCGGACAGCCAGCGTTCCAGGACGGCGCGGGGCGGGGTGTGACTCATCGGAAACTCCTCGGGCGTCTCGTGGCAGCAAGCGCCGCCGGTGGCAAGGCCGGCAGCCTCCGGTGGGCCGTGCTGTTGATCGCTCCGGATGCTGCGCTACATACCGCTTGATATAGGGGGTGTGCTCCGTCCGGACACGCCCTGCCGGAGCGTCGTGCGCGCCGTTGCGGCAAAAGACAACGCGGCATCCGTAAGAGGATGCCGAAAAAGGAGGCCTGTAGGCAACGTGAAGACATCGATCCTGCCGTTGGTTGCGGCGTCCGTTCTGCTTGCAGGCTGCGCGACGCCGCCGCCGCGCTCCAACAAGGCCGCGTTCGAGGCCTATCAGCAGCAGAACGACCCGCTGAAGCCCGCCAACAAGGTCTTCTATCATTTCGACAACGTGCTCGACACTTACGTGCTGCGCCCGGTAGCTGTCGGATACAGCCACATCACGACTCCGGCGATTCGGGAGCATGTGAGCGATTTCATGCAAAACATGGACGGCCCAGCCGAACTGCTTGAGTTCATGGCCGCCGGCAAGCCGCGCGACGCTGGCACCACGCTTGTCCGCTTCATCGTCAATTCGACGGTCGGGATCGGCGGCATTTTCGACCCGGCGAGCGCCATAGGTTACAAGCGGGTCTATACCGATCTCGGCCTGACCCTCGCCGGGTATGGCGTGCCCGAGGGGCCCTATCTCTATCTGCCATTCGCCGGCCCCTCGGATGTGCGCGATGCCTCCGTCCTTCCTGCGGGCTTCTTTCTCACGCCCACGGTCGCGGCCCCGCCCTCGACCGGCCTGACCATCTTCAATTACAGCTCGGATGCGCTCGACGTTGTGAACAAACGGGCAAACCTGCTGGGCACGATCAGCAATATCAAAAAGTCGTCGCTCGATCCCTATGCCACATTCCGGAGCCTTTATCGCCAACATCGTGCCGCACAGTTGAGGACAATCAACGAGCGCGATATCGCGACGCCACCGGCCTGGTATCCGGCGAAGGAACGGGAAGCGATGAAACCGCGCCCCTATGGCTCGCCGTAGGGCATTCGAGACGACGCACTGCAGAAAGGATTTTCTGATGGCTTCTTCCGTTCGCCGGGTTCTGCTCGGCGCGTTCGCCGTATTGCCGGTTCTGGGCGCGCTGCCTGCAACCGCCCTCGCTGCCGCGCCGGCCGCCTCGGTGGCGCAGAGTTTCATCAAGCAATCCGGTGACCATTTGGTCGCGATCGTCAATGGTCCCGACTCGACCAAGGTGAAGGCGGACAAGCTGCGCGAGCTTGTCGACCGTATCGTCGCCGTCGACCAGATCGGCCGATTCGTGCTCGGCCGCTACTGGCGGGTGGCGACACCGGCACAACAACAGGAATATCTCAGACTTTTCCACCAGACGCTGGCCTACAACATCACCAACCAGATCCGCGCCTACAAGGGCGTCCAGTTCGCTGTCGACGGCACGAAGCCTGGGCCCGAGGGCGAGATGGTGTCGACCACGGTCACCCGGCCCGGCCAGTCGCCGGCGGATGTGCAGTGGGTGGTTGATACGGTCGGCGGCAAGCCGCGGATCGTCGATGTCGTGGTCGAGGGAACCTCGCTCAGGATTACCGAACGATCGGATTATTCGAGCGTGATCAACGACAATGGTGGCCAGGTGAGCGCCCTGCTCGACGCCATGAAGAAGCAGATCGCCCGGATGGAAGCTGGCTGACCCACACGGGGGGCGGACGCCGCTCTTGCCCGGGAGCGGCGTCCGTCCTATATATCGTGCAAATAAATCTCCAGACTGATGGAGGTGGCCCTAACCGGCCGCCTTTTTTGTTGCCAGGATACCCCGAGAGTTTCCCCGTGAACGATACCCGCCCCCAGCATACCGGCCTTGAAGGCCGCATCGCCGAACTGATCGCCCCCGGGCTCGAGTCGATCGGCTACGAGCTCGTGCGTGTCGCCATCATGGGCAAGCAGACGCCGACGGTGCAGATCATGGCCGATCGCGCCGACCAGACGCCGCTCTCGCTCGACGACTGCGAGCGTATCAGCCATCTCGTCTCCGCCGTGCTCGACGTGGACGATCCAATCAGCTCGGCCTGGACGCTGGAAGTCAGTTCCGCCGGGATCGACCGGCCGCTGACCCGGGTGAAGGACTGGAACCGCTATGCCGGCCATCTTGCCCGCATCGATCTCGACGTTCCGACCGCCTCGGGCCGCAAGCGCCTGACCGGCACGGTGCTTGGCGCCGACGAGGCCCAGGCGCGCGTCAAGCTCGATTCCGGCGAGACGGTCGACTTGCCGCATGCCCATATCCGGCGCGCCAAGCTGGTGCTGACCGAGGAACTGATCAAGGCGACGGAAACGCCGCCGGCCGCCAACTGACAAACCCATCCGTGAACAGAGCGAGATGACCATGGACACCGCCATAGCCCGCCCCGAACTCCTTCTTGTCGCCGATGCGGTGGCCCGCGAAAAGCAGATCGATCGCGAGGAAGTGCTCGAGGCGATGGAGCAGGCCATCCAGAAGGCCGGTCGCGCCAAATATGGCCACGAGAAGGACATTCGGGCGACGATCGATCGCAAGACCGGCGATGTCCGCCTTTCGCGCTGGACCGAGGCGGTCGAGACTGTGGAGAACGAGGAAACCCAGATCCCGATCCATATCGCCCGCAAGTTCAAGCCCGATATCGAAGTCGGCGGGCATCTGGTCGATCCTTTGCCGCCGATCGATTTCGGCCGCATCGCGGCGCAGACGGCGAAGCAGGTGATCGTCCAGCGCGTCCGCGAATACGAGCGCAAGCGCCAGTACGACGAATACAAGGACCGTGTCGGCGAGATCATCACCGGCGTGGTCAAGCGCACCGAATACGGCAACCTCATGGTCGATCTCGGCCGCTCGGAAGCCCTGCTCCGGCGCGACGAGACGATTCCCCGCGAGAACCTGCACAATGGCGACCGGGTGCGTGCCTTCATCTACGACGTGCGCGAGGAACCGCGCGGCCCGCAGATCTTTCTCTCACGCACCCATCCGGGCTTCCTCGCCAAGCTCTTCGCCCAGGAAGTGCCGGAAATCTACGAGGGGATCATCGAGATCAAGGCGGTGGCCCGCGATCCTGGCTCGCGCGCCAAGATGGCGGTGATCAGCCGCGATTCCTCCATCGACCCGGTCGGGGCCTGCGTCGGCATGCGCGGCTCGCGCGTGCAGGCGGTGGTGGCCGAACTGCAGGGCGAAAAGATCGACATCATTCCGTGGAGCCCGAATCCGGCGACCTTCGTGGTCAACGCGCTCGCCCCGGCCGAGGTCTCGAAGGTCGTGCTCGACGAGGAGGCCGGCAAGGTCGAGGTCGTCGTGCCCGACACCCAGCTCTCGCTCGCGATCGGCCGGCGCGGCCAGAATGTCCGCCTTGCCAGCCAGCTTACCCGCTGGGATATCGACATCTTGACCGAGGCCGAGGAAAGCGAACGGCGCCAGGAAGAGTTCCGCCGCCGCTCCGGCCTGTTCGTCGAGGCGCTCGATGTCGATGACGTGATCGCCGGCCTGCTGGTCACCGAAGGGTTCGAGGGCGTCGAGGTTCTCGCCGCGACGCCGGTCGAGGAACTTGCGGCGATCGAGGGATTCGATGAGGGGATCGCCGCCGAACTGCAGCGCCGCGCCGAGGTGGCGCTCGAGCGCAAGGCCACCGAACTTGAGGACAAGCGGCGCGCGCTGGGTGTCGCCGATGATCTTGCCGGGCTGGAGGGGCTATCGCCTGCCATGCTGGTGGCGCTCGGCGAGAAGGGTGTGAAGACGCTGGACGATCTTGCCGATCTTGCCTCTGACGAACTGATCGAGATCGTCGGCGCCGATGCGATGGACGAGGACGCGGCGAATGCCATCATCATGGCGGCGCGCGCTCACTGGTTCGAGGGAGAGGAAGACGCTGGCTGATCCGGATTTCTCCGCCGATCTCGCCGACGATGACGCGGCGGCCGAAAGCGGCCCGCTGCGCCGGTGTCTCGTGACGCGCGAGCGCCAGCAGCGCGAGGCGATGCTGCGCTTCGTCGTTGCGCCGGAGGCGGTGGCGGCCGAAGCGCTCGTCTTCGATGTCGCTGCAACCCTGCCCGGTCGCGGCATGTGGTTGAGTGCGCGGCGGGATGTGATAGAAAAGGCGATGAAGGCCAATATCTTTTCCCGCGTTGCCGGTCGGCGGATTGCTCTGCCTTCCGGTCTCGTGGAGATTGCAGGCAGGGCGCTGGAAAAGCGGATTGTGGAACTTCTCGGCCTGGCGCGCCGCGCTGGCGATGCCGTTTGCGGGTTCGAGAAGGTGAAGGAAAGAATAGCCGCTGGGCAATGCGCTCTGCTGGTCGAGGCGGCGGATGGTAGCCTGGCCGAGCAGGATCGGTTGATCCAGCACCGCAAGACAAATGTGGTGAGGCCGATTTCGGCGGCTCGGCTGGGAGCCGTGTTCGGCCGTGACCGTGTGGTGCATGTGGCTATCGGGCCTGGGCGCCTGGCCGGCATGATCGAGACCGATTCCCTCCGCCTCGCAGGGGTGCTGGGCGCAGAACCTTCGGCCAGACGATTGCAAGCTCCGCAGGGAGCGGGCAGAGAGAACGCCGACCTGGGTGGTCGCGAGGCTCGACCGCCCGCAGATATGACTCAGACGAAGACACAGAATTGATTACGGACCGGATTGAATGAGCGACGAGCAGGATCAAGGCGAAACCAAAGGGCGGCTCTCGCTGCGGCCGGTGAACCGGGGCGAACTGGGGCGGACCGTCGATGCCGGTTCGGTCCGGCAGAGCTTCAGTCATGGGCGCTCGAAGGTTGTCCAGGTCGAGGTGCGGAAGAAGCGGGGTGGCGCCGCTGGTGCCGAGACGGGACGCCCGTCGGCGCCGTCGCGCTCCTCCGGCGGTGCAGCTGCGCCTCGTGGCCTGACCGCAGCCGAGCAGGCCGCGCGCCAGCGGGCGGTGGTCGAGCAGCAGCGTGAGGCC
>NZ_AFPR01000289.1:0-3393 GCF_000219295.1 Acidiphilium sp. PM | reverse complement strand
CCGGATGCGGATTCGGTGCTCGACAAGCTCGACGAGGAGACGGCGGAGCTGCGCGCCGAGCTGGCGGGGGCGGATCCGGCGCGGATCGAGGACGAGCTGGGGGACATGTTCTTCGTGATGGTCAATCTCGCCCGCAAGCTCGGCTGCGATGGCGAGCAGGCGCTGGCGCGGGCGAATGCGAAGTTCGAGCGCCGGTTCCGCGCGGTGGAGGCGAGGCTCGCCGCCGCCGGGACGACGCCGGAGGCGGCCGGGCTCGCGGAGATGGAAGCGCTCTGGCAGGCGGTGAAGCGGGAGGGCTAGAGCATCATCCGATCAGATGGAGTCATCTGATCGGATAAAGATGCTCTAATTATCAATATCATAGAGCACTACATCCGATCCGGATGGATCGGATGGTGCTCTAGGGCATCATCCGATCCGTTCGGATCGGAACGTGCTCTAGCCGTAGAGCGCGTCGCGCAGGCGGTGCCAGGTGTCGCGGTCGGTGGCGGCGATGAGGCCGCCATCGATATCGGCCGGGCGCCAGGCCTCGCCATCCGGCCGGCGGACATGGCCGCCGGCTTCCTCGACGATCAGCGTGCCGGCGGCGTGGTCCCACGGCAAAGTGCGGCGGGAGACCGAGGCGTGCATATGGCCGGAGGCCATGGCGCGGTAGGTGGCGGCGGCGCAGCGCAGGTTGGGCGTCTGCCCCAGGGCGGCGAGGCTGCCGAGCACGCGGGATTTTTCGGCCCGCGCCATGTATTGCCAGGAGACCGAGGCGATCATCTGCGCGAGCGGCGCCGGGGCGGCGACGCGCAGGGGCAGCCATTCGGCTGAATCGGATGCGCCGCGGAGCAGGAAGGCGCCGCCGCCGCTTGTGGCGAGCATGGTGTCGTCGCGCAGCGGGTCGTGGATCAGCCCGGCGATGGTTCGATTGTCCTCGACCAGGGCGATCATCAGGCCGAACAGCGGCAGGCCGGCGGCGTAGTTCTGGGTGCCATCGATCGGGTCGATGACGAAGACGGGACCGGGGCCGGCGACCGCGCCGAGCAGGGCGGGATCGGCGGCGACGGATTCCTCGCCGATCACCGCGACATCGGGGAACAGGGCGCGCAGGCCTTCGGTGAGGGCGCGCTCGGCCGCCTCGTCGGCCACCGTGACGGGGTCGAGCGGGCCGGACTTGGTGCGCAGGTCGGCCGGGCCGATATGGCCGAAGCGGGGCATCACGATCGTGCGCGCGACGTCGCGCAGCAGCGCCGCGATGGCGGAAAGGTCGGTTCTGTCAGGCATCATGGGCTGGAATCCGTGGCGGTGGGTCAGGGGACCGGGGCGTGCAGCGCGGCTTCGTGATCGCGCTCGAAACGGGCGCGGTCCTCGGGGCGGAGCCGGACCTCGATGGCGATGGCGTCCTCGCCATCCGCGCGGGAGATCACCTCGCCATGGCGGTAGAGCCAGGCGAGGCCGGCGCCGTCGGCCGGCGCGAGCCAGTAGGTCGCGACCTGCATGGCGCCGGCGAGCCGGGCATCGATCGTGGCGCGCAGCGTGTCGAGATTCTCGCCGGACAGCGCCGAGACGGCGATGGCGGAAGCGCCCGGCAGGTCGCGCGCGGCGGGATCGAGCAGGTCGATCTTGTTCATCACCTCGATGCAGCGGGACGACCAGCCCTCGTCGATCATGCCCGAGCGGGCCATGCCGTCGAGCACGGAGACGACGTCGGCGCGCTGGGCGGCGCTGTCGGGGTGGGCGCAGTCGCGGACATGGAGGATGATGTCGGCGGCGGCGACCTCTTCGAGGGTGGCGCGGAAGGCGGCGACGAGTTCGGTCGGCAGGTCGGAGATGAAGCCCACCGTGTCCGACAGGATGGCCTGGCGGCCGGAGGGCAGGACGATGAGGCGCATCGTCGGGTCGAGGGTGGCGAAAAGCTGGTCCTGCGCGTGGACGGTGGCCCCGGTGAGCGCGTTGAACAGCGTGGATTTGCCGGCATTGGTGTAGCCGACCAGGGCGACGACCGGATAGGGCACGCGGTTGCGCGCGGCGCGGTGCAGGGCGCGGGTGCGGCGGACCTCGTCGAGTTCACGGCGGAGGCGGGCGATGCGGTCGGTGATCAGGCGGCGGTCCGCCTCGATCTGGGTTTCGCCGGGGCCACCGAGGAAGCCGAAGCCGCCGCGCTGGCGCTCCAGATGGGTCCAGGAGCGGACGAGACGGGAACGCTGGTAGGCGAGATGCGCGAGTTCGACCTGCAACACGCCCTCGGCGGTGCGGGCGCGCTCGCCGAAAATGTCGAGGATCAGGCCGGTGCGGTCGATGACCTTGCACTTCCAGGCGCGTTCGAGATTGCGCTGCTGCACCGGGCTGAGCGTGGAATCGACCACCGCGACGCCGATCTCGGCCTCGGCGATCGACTCGCCGATCCGCCGCACCTGGCCCTCGCCGAACAGGGTGGCGGGGCGGTGCGCGCGGATCTGCACGATTTCGTCATGGGCGATGACGAGGCCGATCGAGGCGGTGAGTCCGATCGCCTCGGCGAGGCGGGCCTCGGCCTCGCGCGGGCCGTTGCGCCCGCCATGTTCCCAAGGCAGCAGGACGGCGGCGCGGGTGGGCGCGGCCTGGGTGGGTATGCTCAACCCGGCCTACCCGGCGTCGCGGTCGGGGTCGCCGGCGCGGCCGAGGCTGAGCGTGGAGCCGCCCGCCGGCGCGGCGCCCTCGGCCTTGGTCGCGTCGAAGAGCTGGATCGGCGCGCCGGGCATCACGGTCGAGATCGCGTGCTTGTAGACGAGCTGGGTGTGCCCGTCGCGGCGGAGGAGGACGGAGAAATTGTCGAACCAGGTGATCACACCCTGGAGCTTCACGCCGTTCACCAGGAACACGGTGACCGGGGTCTTGCTCTTGCGAACGTGATTGAGGAAGACATCCTGCACGTTCTGCGATTTTTCGTTGGCCACGTCTGGAGTCCTTTTTTTCTTGCCGGGCATGGCGGTTGCCATGGCGTGGGTGCATCGGGTCATGGCATCGGGCCGGAACCCGCTGCCGCATGTTCGGCCCCGCCCGTTCGGAGAGCCCGCAAACGGATGCCGCAGGCGGAGATATAGCTCGCCGGGGCGCCGAAACCAATCGGAAGCGCCCGGCATGGGATAAAAAAACGCTTGTGGCGGGTGCATCACACACCCGCCACCATCACAGGGCGCGGCCGGTGGGCCGGCGGAGATCAGGCGCTGGCGCACCGCATGGCGGCCGGCGCGGTCCAGAACAGGGCTTGGGCGGTCAGCGTCAGCACCAGTTCGGCGCCGGCGCGGGGCAGGCGGATGCCGGCGTTGCCGCTTGTCCAGACTCCGGCATCGCCGCCCGCGCGCGGCAGGCGGCCGGGTGCTGGGATCGCGGTTTCGAGGTCGAGCGCCGCGCCGTCCAGCGCGAGGC
>NZ_AFPR01000290.1:0-1729 GCF_000219295.1 Acidiphilium sp. PM | reverse complement strand
GCATCTGGTCCTGATACTGGTTCTGGTTCTGATTCTCGTACTGGTTCTGGACGCGGTTCTGCTCGCCGTTGCCATTGCCGTTGCCGTTGCGCATCTGCGCGCGCTCGTTCTCGCGGTCGCGCTCGCGAAGGCGGTCGCGCTCGCGCTCGCGCAGCCGCTCGGTCTCGGCGTCGGCCCGCTGGTGCAGCCGGTCCTGCTGGCGCTCGCGCAGGCGCTGCTGGTCGAGCAGGCGCTGCTGGTCCTGCGTGCGAAGCTGATCCTGGGTGCGGGTCTGGTCCTGGGTGCGGGTCTGGTCCTGGGCGAAGGCGCGGCCGGCGCCCAGCGCGGCGAGGCCGGCGGCGGCGAATGCCAGCACGGCGCGGCGGTGACGAAGGGTGGACATGGCGGATGATCTCCTCTGCCTGTGCGATGCACCGGCGCGCCCCGTGGCGCGCCAACGGGCTCAGGCTAGGAGCGGGCGTGGTTGCTCCCCTTGATCCAGCGCAAGCATCGCCCTGCCCGTTCGGACGATGCCCGTCCGGCCGGATCAGCCCCGGGTCTTGAGATAGCGGCTGAAGGCGTTCAGCGCGATGTCCGACACGTGGTGCTCGATGCCCTCGGCATCGGCCTCGGCGGTCTCGGGCGGCACGCCGACCGCCTTGAGCAGGGCGACCACCAGCCGGTGCCGGGTGCGCACGCGCTCGGCCAGAGCCTGGCCCGCCTCGGTGAGGAAGACGCCGCGATAGGGTTTCGCCGTGGCCAGCCCCTCGCGCTTGAGCCGGGCGATGGTCTTCACCGCCGTCGGGTGCGAGACGCCGAGGCGGCGGGCGATGTCGATCGGCCGCGCCTCGCCATTGATCGCGATGAGGTCGGCGATCAGCTCGACATAGTCTTCCAGCACGGCGCTCGCCTGCGCCGTGCGCGCCTTGCCGAACCGGCGCGCCTGGGTGGGCTCGGCGGGCAGGTCGTCGGGCGGGGGGTTCACGGCAGCTGGCATCTCGGTCTCCGCATCGGCCCTGCATAGCCGGCCCGGCGGGGAAACGCCAACCGCGCGCGGTCAGTGCAGTTTCGGCAGCCAGAGCGCGACGATGCCGAGTGCGGGCAGCACCGCGCAGATCTGGTAGACGGTGGTGATGCTGGTCCAGTCCGCCACCACGCCGAGGCCGGCGGCGCCGAGCCCGGCGATGCCGAAGGCGAGGCCGAAGAACAGGCCGGAGACGGCGCCGACCCGGCCCGGCACCAGCTCGTTCGCGTAGACCACGATCGAGGCGAAGGCGGAGGACAGGATCAGCCCGATGATGACCGAGAGCACCACCGTCATCGTCTCGCCGACATAGGGCAGCGCGAGGGTGAAGGGCAGCACGCCGAGGATGGAGCCGATGATCACGGTGCGGCGGCCCACCCTGTCGCCGATCGGCCCGCCGATCATGATTCCCGCCGCCGCCGAGGCGAGGAAGATGAACAGGTCGATCTGCGCCGCCTGCACCTTCAGGCCGAAGCGGTGCATCAGGTAGAAGATGTAATAGGAGTTGATGCTCGAGAGGTAGACGAATTTCGACATCATCAGCACGCCGAGCAGGGCGAGCGGGACCAGCACCTTGCGCGTGTCGAGGTCGGCGGCGGTGAGCGCCGTCCGCTGCCGGGGGCGGGCGTGGCCGCTGGCGCGGAACCAGTGGCCGAGCGCGGTGAGGAGCGCCATGCCGCAGAGGGCGGCGATGGCGAACCAGGCCATGCTCGCCCGCCCGCGCGG
>NZ_AFPR01000291.1:0-2775 GCF_000219295.1 Acidiphilium sp. PM | reverse complement strand
GCCAGCATCGCCGCAACCCCTGGCGGATCGGCGGGGAACAGCTCGCCCAGCAGGGTGACCCGCCGATCCTCGGCAAGCCCCGCGCGCGGCCGCGCCACCGCGCCGGCCTCAGCCTCGCGCCGCGCATAGCGCAGCATCGCCCCGGCCAGCACGTCCTTCGCCTCGGCATGGGTCGGCACGCCGAAGCCCGGCACGTCGATGCCGATCACCCGCACACCGTCGATCTCCCGCGGCAGCAGGTCGAGCGGCACGCCCGAAGCGGTCGGCACGCACAGATTGATGACGACGACGGCGTCATACGCGTCCGGCTGCGCCGTCCGGCGCACCGCGTCGCGGATATCCTCGAAGAGCTGGCCGGTCACCAGCGTCTCGGAATCGAACGGCACGTAGCCGACGCTGCGGCGCGCGCCGTAGAAATGCGAGGTGAAGGTGAGACCGTAGACGCAGCAGGCCGAGCCGGACAGGATCGTCGCCACCCGCCGCATCCGCAGGCCGACGCGCAACGACCCGAAGGCCGGGCACATCGATTGCGGCTGGTCGTGCGGCCCCTGCGGATAATCGGCGGCGAGCCGCTCCAGCACGGCGGACTTGCCGGCGGCGCGGGCGGCCTCGCGCATCGTCTCCCGCCCGCCATGGCAGCCGGAGTCCTGCGGCCGCGCGATCGTTCCCTCCGGCGGGGGCATGGTCAGGCCCCCTCGTAGACGACTTCGAGGGACGGCCGGTTCAGCACGTCCGAACCGCACATGTCCTCGAGGCTCGCCGGGTCCAGCACCACGCCGCGGCCCACCGCGTCGCCCTTGAACAGGCCGAGCAGCCCGTCCTGGCTCAGCGGCGTCGGGCGGATCGGCGGCGCCTCGGCCACCTGCACGCCCAGCGCCTCGAACAGCGGCGACCAGCGCCCGCCGGGCCGCCCGACGATCTCGTAATTCGCCGATTTGCGGCGGATATCCTCATCCGCCGGAATCGCGGCCAGCACCGGAATCCCCGCCGCCGCGGCGAAGGCCTGTGCCTCGCCGGTGCCGTCATCCTTGTTGATCACCAGCCCGGCAACGCCGACATTGCCGCCGAGCTTGCGGAAATAATCCACCGCCGAGCAGACATTGTTGGCGACATAGAGCGATTGCAGGTCGTTCGAGCCGACCACGATCACCTTCTGGCAAAGATCGCGGGCGATCGGCAGGCCGAACCCGCCGCAGACCACGTCGCCCAGGAAGTCGAGCAGCACGTAATCGAAATCCCACTGGTGAAAGCCCAGCTTGTCGAGCAGCTCGAACCCGTGGATGATCCCGCGCCCGCCGCAGCCGCGCCCGACTTCCGGGCCGCCCAGCTCCATGGCGAACACGCCGTCGCGCTTGAAGCAGACATCGCCGATCTCCACCGCCTCGCCGGCGGCCTTGCGCCGCGCCGAGGTCTCGATGATCGTCGGGCACGACTTGCCACCGAACAGCAGCGAGGTCGTGTCGCTCTTCGGGTCGCACCCGATCAGCAGCACCCGCTTGCCGAGCTGCGCCATCGAATACGACAGGTTGGCGAGGGTGAAACTCTTGCCGATCCCCCCCTTGCCGTAGATCGCGATGATCTGGGTCTTCTTCGCCGGATTCGCGCTCGCGCCAATCTCGGTATCGGGAGCCGTGCGGCCGGCGCTTGCGTTCATGTCATGTCTCTCCAGTCGATGAGCAGTTTGAGGCAGGAATCGTCTTTGAAGGCGGCGGGATAGGCTTGCGCCGCGTCCGCCGCCGGCACCCGGTGCGTCACCAGGCCGGACAGGTCGAGTCGCCCCGCCGCGACGCGCGCGGCGACATCGGCGAGATCCTCCGGCTGCCATTGGGCGGCGATGGCAATCCGCGCCTCGCGCATGAAGGCCGGGGGGAAGGCAAAGCCGAGCGGGGCGGCGTAAAACCCGGCGAGGGTGATCATCCCCCCCGGCGCCAGGCGCCCGATCAGCCGGTCGAGAATTGCGGAATCGCCCGAGGCGTCGATGATCGTGCGATAATCCCGCCGCGGATCGTCCGCCGCGGCCCACACCTCATAGCCTTGCGCCCCCGCGAACCGCGCCGCCCTGGTTTCCCAGACCACCGGCGCCCCGCCATCGAGCGTCGCGAGGCGGGCGATCAGCCGGCCGAGAACGCCATGCCCGACGATCAGCTCCGGCGCGCCGCCGGCAACCCTGATCGCATGCCGGGCCGTCGCCGCCAGCGCCAGCAGGGTCGCGTTCGCGCCGAGTGCGGCGGGAACCCACACCGCCCGCTCGGCCGGCACTACCAAATGTCGTGAATCCGCGCCGAACAGCGCGCGCATCTCGCCGAAGCAGCGGGCTCCCGGAACGAACACCGTCTCGCCCAGCCGGCCGCGCACCGCGTGCCCTGCCTCGACAATCGTGCCCGTCGCCTCGTAGCCCGGCACCAGCGGATAACCCATGCCCGGAAAGGGCGGCATCTCGCCGGTGAAGATCAGCTTCTCCGTGCCGGTGCTCACCCCCGACCACGCCACCTCGACCACCACATCCGTGGCCGCGGGCGCATCGAGCCTCACCCGCCGGAGCGACAGGTCGAACGGTCTTTCGATGATGATGGCGAGACTGTCGAGCAAGGCACGTCCCCTCTGGAGTGCCGCGAACCGTGCGGTCGTATTGTAAATGTCAGCTTACAAGTACAAAACAAAATGTCAATCTAAACTTACAGTCAACGCTTCTTTTATCGTGCCGACTCATCCGGCGCGTGCCGCGATCAGCCCGGTCAGCAGCGGCTGCGGCGTGGCGATCTGCCGCGCCCCGAT
>NZ_AFPR01000292.1:0-3078 GCF_000219295.1 Acidiphilium sp. PM | reverse complement strand
CCAGCTCCTGATCGGGCAGGGCCGCCACGCCGAGGCCGAGGCGCCGGCGCGACGCGCACTGCTGCTCGCCCCGCGCGACCCGTCGGTGCATCACCTGCTCGGCATGATCCAGACCGAAACCGGCCGCCCGACCTCCGGCGAGCGGCATTACCGCATGGCCGAGGCCAGATCGAGGCGCCGAACCGAACGCTGCTTGGCAATCTCGCCTGGAATCTGCGCCAGCAGGGCCGGCTCGACGAGGCGGCGGCGGTCTACGGGCAGGCGTTGTCCGGCCCTGCCCGGCCGGTGCGCGCTCTGGCCGGGCTGGCGCAGGTCGAGGCCGGGCGCGGCCGTTTCGACGCGGCGGAAGCGCTGCTGGCCGAAGCCGGGACGTCCGCCGCCGCCCCGGGCGACCGCATGGTCGCGGCCCTGATCGCGCTGTCCCGGCTGCGTGCGGGCGATGCCGAGGCCGCGCTCGACCGCATCGCCGCCACCGAGGCGGCAATCGCGCCGCAACCGCTGCTCACCACCGAACTGGCGATGCGCGGCCGCGCGCTGGAACGCCTCGGCCGCCACGACGAGGCCTGGGCCGCCTATCTTGCCGGCCGCGACTTCCAGCGCGAACGCGCCCGCCGCCGGTTCGATCCCGCGCCGATCGAGGCCCGGCTCGCCGGCATCCGCGAAACGTTCAGGGCCGACCGTCTGGCAGGGCTGCCGCGGCCAGCGCCAGTGGCGAACGCGCCGGTGCCGGTCTTCCTGCTCGGCGCGCCGCGCTCCGGATCGTCCCTGCTCGAGCACCTGCTGGCCCAGGCGGCGGAGATCGACCCCGCGGACAACCGCGCGCCGCTGCCCGGCCTCGGGCGGCTGCTGCCCAGGCTGGTCGAGGGGTTTGGCGGGCCGACGCTCGACTTTCCGGCCGCCCTCGAGGGCACGGTGGCCGGCGAGGCGCAGGACATTCCGGCCATTCTCGCCAGCCGCTATGTCGCCCTGATCCGCGCCGCCGGCATTGTCGGGCCGCAGGCGCGGTTCGTGACCGACCGCCATCCCGAACTGCCCTGGCTGCTCGGCCTCGCCAACACGCTGTTCCCGGGGGCGCCGGTGATCCATGTGCTGCGCCACCCCCTCGACGTGGTACTGTCCGGCTTCGCGCAGGACCGGCTTTACGAGGGTAATGCCGGCGTGACGCTGGCCAGCCTCGCCCGGCTCTACGACGCGCAGATGAACGCCATCGCCCATGTCCGCGGACAGACCACCATGCGCTACCTGCCCGTCCGCTACGAGGATCTCGTCACCGACACGGAGGCGACGCTGCGCCGCGTGCTCGACTTCATCGGCCTGGCCGCCGACCCCGCCGCGATGATCGCCACCCCGCCGCGCGCCGTCCCGCGCGTTCCGGCCTATCGCGCCGAGCTGGAGCCGCCGCATCGCCGGGGTGTGTTCCGCCACCGCCGCTTCGGCGACGTCTTCGGCGAGGCGATGCCGGTTCTCGCCCCCTGGATCGAGCGCCTCGGCTATGCCGCGACACCGGAGGGCACGGCATGAGCGCCGCGCCGCAACCGACGGCGAAGATCACGGTCGGCGAGGTGCTGGCCGAGATCACCGCGCTCGAACGGGACGGCAGGCTGGAGGACGCCGAATCGCTCGCCGAGCGCGCGGTCGCCGCCTCGCCCGGGCATCCGCACATCCTACATCTCTCGGGGATCGTCGCCTACCGGCGCGGCAACATCCCGCGCGCGATCGAGCGGATCGAGAAATCCCTCGTCCTGGCGCCGGAGGTCGCGATCTATCCGCGCAACGCCTGCGAGATCTATCGCGGCGCCGGGCGGCTCGACGACGCGCTGGCGATGGCGTTGCGCGCCGTCGAACTCGCGCCGGAGGAGCGCGCCGCGCATTTCAATCTCGCCCTGATCCGCTACGAGCGCCACGAGCTGGACGCGGGCATCGAGGCGGCCGACCGCGCCATCGCGCTTTCACCTGATTTCGCCGAGGCGCATTTCGAGCGCGCCGAGCTGCTGCTGATCGGCGGAAGGCTGACGGAAGGCTGGGAGAGCTACGAATGGCGCTTCAAGCTGAAGCAGGCCGACGGCATGCTGCCGAAGACCGACAAGCCGCAATGGGACGGCAGCCCGATGCCGGAGGGGCGGCTGCTGCTGGTCGCCGACCAGGGCTTCGGGGACTGCATCCAGTTCGGCCGCTATATCCCCTGGGTCGCGGCGCGCGCGCCGAAGCCGGTGATCGCCTGTGGCGGTGATCTCATGCCGCTGCTGCGGCAGTTCCCCGAGGTGGGCCGGTTCGCGAACAGCTGGGCCGCCGCCGGCGAGTATGACGCCTTCATGCCGCTCTCCGGGCTGCCGCGCCTCGCCGGCACGACGATCGCGACGATTCCGGCGGACATCCCCTATCTGCGGGCCGATCCGCGCAAGGTGGAGGCGTGGCGCCAGCGCCTCGCCGCGCTGGTGCCGCCGGGGCTGAAGCGCATCGGCCTGGTCTGGGCCGGGCGGCCGACCCACAAGAACGACCGCAAGCGCACGGTGCGGCTGGAGCGTTTCGCGCCGCTGTTCGCGCGGCCGGACATCGCGATCGTCACCGTGCAGAAAGGCGACCGGATCGACGAGGTGGGCGGGTATTTCGGCCCGGCGCCGCTGGTCAATCTCGGGCCGTCGATCTTCGATTTCACCGATACGCTGGCGATCCTGCAATGCCTCGACCGGCTGGTGACGATCGACACCTCCGTCGCTCATCTGGCCGGCGCCTCGGGCGTGCCGACCTCGATCATCCTGCCCTATGCGCCCGACTGGCGCTGGCTGCTGGACCGCGAGGACACGCCCTGGTACCCGTCGCTGCGCCTGTTCCGCCAGGAGCGCCCCTCCGACTGGTCCGGCGTCGTCGAACGGGTTGCCGGGAGTCTCTGATGCGCCGTCTCGCTTCGCTTGTTCTCGCCTGCCTGTTCGGCATGCCCTTCGCCGCGCATGCCGCATCGCTCACGCTGTATTCGCGGCTTGATTATGCGCCCGCCGTCGCCCGCGCCTTCACCGCGAAGACCGGGATCGCCGTGCGCGTGCGCCGCCCGCCGCCGACCGGCCTCGCCGACCGGATCGA
>NZ_AFPR01000293.1:0-1053 GCF_000219295.1 Acidiphilium sp. PM | reverse complement strand
GCCGGCGGCGACGTCGCCCCGCCGGTCGATCACGGCGGCGCGGACGTTGCCGTGTTGGGCGAGACCGGCGGGGGCCGGGAAGCCGGAGGGATGGCCGGCCGGCGCGGTGCCGGGGGCATAGACCGGCGGCGCTTCGCTGGCGCGGGCGTCTTCCATGTCGACGACGAAGGGGAGCGCTTCGTAGTCGACACGGACGAGATCGAGCGCCGCGCGGGCGATGGCCGGCGAGACGGCGGCGAGTGCGGCGACCGGCTGGCCGGCATAGCGGACCATGCCCGACAGGGGATCGCCGGGCTGCGCCAGGATGACGACCGCGCGGACGCCATCGAGCGCGCGGGCCGCGCCGGCGTCGATCGCCCGGATGCGGGCATGCGCGAGGGGCGCGCGCAGCAGGCGGGCATGCAGCATGCCGCGCGGCGCGATGTCGACCGTGTAGCGCGTGGCGCCCGTGACCTTGTCGCGCCCGTTCTGCCGGGGAACCGAGCGGCCGATGACCGCGAGTTCGGCGTTCGGCGGCAGCGGCGGCGGCTCGTCCGCCGGCACCGACCGCTCGATCGACCCGAGGCCGGCCCCGGCGATGCCGTGGGGGAAGCGCTCGGTGCGGCGTGACGGATCATGCGCCATGCTCAGGATTTCCGGACACGCGCGGCGTCGAGCGTCGCCGCGATGACGTGCGGATAGGTGCCGCAGCGGCAGAGATGTCCGCTGATGGCCGCCCTCACCTCGGCGTCGGTCGGTGCCGGCACGGAGTCGAGCAGGGCGGCGCAGCTCATGACCATGCCGGGCGTGCAGAAGCCGCATTGCAGGGCGTCGTGCGCGATGAACGCGGCCTGAACCGGATGGAGGTCGTCGCCGCGCGCCAGCCCCTCGATCGTCGTGACCCGATGCCCCGCGGCATCGATGGCGAGGAACATGCAGGAGACGATCGGCTTGCCGTCGAGCCAGACGGTGCAGGCGGAACAGGCGCCGCGATCGCATGCGACCTTGGTGCCGGTCAGGCCGAGCATCGTGCGGAGCGCATCGGCGAGGGTCGTCTGCGGCGGGATGGCGAGG
>NZ_AFPR01000294.1:0-733 GCF_000219295.1 Acidiphilium sp. PM | reverse complement strand
CGCCTGCGGCCGAGCGCGCGGAAGGGGCGCGGCGGGCGGAACTGGTCGAGCGCCGGCGCCCAGAGGAACTTGAGCGAATAGGCGATGCCGAGATTGGCGGTGAAGCCGATTGCCTCCAGCGGCAGGTTGGCGCGGGCGAGCCAGAGCCGCAGCGTGAAGCCGGACAGGGCGAGCGGCAGGCCGGAGGAAAAGCCGAGCAGGCCGATCAGGGCGATGGCGCGAATCCGGTTCATGACGCCAATTGCCAGCGCTGCACCGGCTGCCGTCAAGCCGGGGGCGGGAATTCGTGACAACGGTTTAATCGTGCGGTGACGCGGGCATGGTTGCCCCGCGCCGTGCCGGACCCAAAGTTGCACGCCGGGACCGCTGTCGCGCGCCTGCGCGGCGGCGCGGTGCCGCAGGGGCGGCATTTCGAGGAAGGAGACCATCATGAAGACCGTTCTGCTGACTGGTTTTGCGCTGGCCCTGACGGGGGGCATGGCGCTCGCGCAGGCGCCGGCCCCGACCCGCATGGGCGGATCCGTGCCCTATGACGCCTCGGCCGGGACCTATCTCGGCATCGCCGGGCAGGCGGTCGCGGCGCATCAGGCGACGCGGGCGCGGGTCGCGCTCGGCCGGGCGGAGACGGACCTGCTGACCAACTCCTATGTGCAGGGCAGCGTGAACGGAGCGATCCGCACACCGGCGATCGATGCGGTGCGGCGGGCCCGCAGCGCCGTCGAGAGCGGCGACT
>NZ_AFPR01000295.1:0-4186 GCF_000219295.1 Acidiphilium sp. PM | reverse complement strand
CAATCTCGAGGATACGCCCTTTTACGCTCGCGCCCGCATCGGCGCCTCGCTCGGCGGCGAGGCGGTCGAGGCCGTGCACGAGACGCTGGATTGCGACCGTCTCGTCCATCCCGCCGTGCAGTTCATGCTGCCCTTCCGCATGCCGCGACGGTTCATCTGAGATTGAGGCAGCCGATCAGAGCATCATCCGATCAGATGGAGTCATCTGATCGGATAAAGATGCTCTGTTTATCAACATGATAGAGCACGACATCCGATCCGAAAGGATCGGAACGTGCTCTAGGGCATCATCCGATCAGATAGAGTCATCTGATCGGATAAAGATGCTCTGTTTATCAAAATGATAGAGCACGACATCCGATCCGAAAGGATCGGAACGTGCTCTAGGAGCCGTCGCGCTCGCGGTCCCGCCGCAGGCTCCGCCGCACCGACACGAGCGACCAGACGGCGGCGGCCAGCACCAGCACGTCGATGCCGGAAAACTCCAGGAAGGTCGCATAGTGGCTGGCCCACGCTTCCATCACACTTTTTCCATCACGCCGGCTCCGCCGCACCGCAGACGAGCGGGCGGCGCGCCCCGGCCGCCCTCATCCGCGCCGCGCGCTCCTCGCGTTCCAACCGGTCGATCAGCAGGATCACCCGCGCTGCCGCCCCCACCGTCTCGCCGCCGGATGCCGCCGCCGCATCGATCAGGAACCGCACTTCCGGGCAGGGCGGCGGCGATGCGGCAAGCGGCGCCCAGAGCCCGGCGGTCGCGGCATCGGCCAGCGAGAGTGCTGCCAGCCCGAGCTTCCGCCGGCCGGAAACGCGGGTGCGGGTGGAGACCGAGTCGAGCCCGTTCGCCGCCAGAAGCCGGCCGATCTCGCGATAGATCCGCCGCGCCGCCGCAATGCCGGGCCGGCAGGCCAGCGGCAGCGCGGCAATGCCGCGCCCGGCGGCCGCATAGCGCCGCTCGGCCTCCTCCAGCAGGCGCCCGATCACTTGTGCCAGCGCCGGAGTGAAAGCCGGGCGGGCGAGGAACCGCTCGGGCTCCAGCCCCGCCTCGTCCAGCCAGTCCAGCGGCAGATAGAGCCGGCGCTCGGCCGCATCCTCGCCGACATCGCGGGCAATGTTGGTCAGCTGCATCGCGAGGCCGAGATCGCAGGCGGCGGCAAGGCTCGCCTCGTCCCGCGCGCCCATCAGCATCGCCATCATCACCCCGACCGACCCCGCCACCCGCGCCGCATAGGCGCGCAGCTCCGCCAGCGTGGCATAGCGCCGCCCCGCCGCGTCCCAGGCCAGCCCCTCGATCAGCGCCTCGGGCAGCGCATGCGGGATCCCGTGCCGGGCGATGGTCGCGGCAAACGCGCGATCGACCGGATCATCGAGCCGCGCGCCCCGGCAGATCGCCTCCAGCCGCGCCGATATCGCGGCAACCCCGGCTGGCTTGTCGGCGGCAAGGTCGACCGCGTCGTCGGCCTCGCGGCAGAAGGCGTAGAGCGCGGTCGCCGCGGCGCGCACCTCCGCCGGCAGCAGGCGGGAGGCGGCGTGGAAACTGACCGAGCCGCGCCGCAGCCTTGCCGCGCAGGCGGCGATGTCGGGATCAGACGAACGCATTGGCATCGGGAACCACCGTGTCGAGAACCCGGGCGGTCGAGAGCACGCCCGGCACCCCGGCGCCGGGATGGGTGCCCGCGCCCACCAGGAACAGGTTGCGCACTTCCTCGCTCGCGTTGTGCGGGCGGAACCAGGCGCTCTGGGTCAGCACTGGCTCCATCCCGAAGCCGGCGCCCCAGGTCGAATCGTAGCGCGCGGCGAAATCCCGCGGCGTCATCACCCGCGAGGTGACGATGTGCCCGCCAAGCCCCGGCATCACCGTCGCCTCCAGCCGCCGCTCGACGCGCTGGCGGAACGCCTCGGCCTCGCGCGCCCAATCCTGGCCGCCGCCCAGATGCGGCACCGGCGCCAGCGCATAGAAGGCGTCGCACCCCGCGGGCGCGAGCGCCGGATCGGTCGCCGTCGGCCGGTGCAGATAGAGGCTCATGTCCGGCGCCAGGCGCTTCTTCTCGAAAATATCGTCGAGCAGCCCGCGATAGCGCGGCCCCATCACGATCGTGTGGTGCGGCACCTCGCCGAACTGCCGGTCGGTGCCGAAATACCAGACGAACAACCCCATCGAGTAGCGCGCCGCGGCGAGCTTGCGGTCGGTCCAGCGCCGCCGCGCCACCCCGCGCAGCAGGTGGCCATAGGTAAACCCGGTGCAGGCGTCCGAGACCACGATATCCGCCGCGATCCGGCTGCCATCCGCGAGTTCGACGCCGCAGGCCGCCCCCTCGCGCACGAGGATCCGGTCGACCGGCGTGTTGCAGCGGATACGATTGCCCTGCCGCTCGATCAGCCGCGCCAGCCCGGCGACGATCGCCCCGGTCCCGCCCATCGCGAAATGCACGCCGTGCCGGCGCTCCAGATGCAGGATCAGCGCGTAGATGGCGCTGACCCGGAACGGATTGCCGCCGACCAGCAGCGGATGGAAGCTCAGCGCCGCGCGCACCCGCGGATCGCGCACATGCCGCGCGACCAGCCCGTGCACGCTGCGATGGCCCGATAGCCGCACGAGGTCGGGCAGGATGCGCGCCATGTCGGTCCAGTGGCCGAACGGCACGTGGCCGAGCTGCTCGAACCCGATCCGGTAGATCTCCTCGGTCATCGCGATGAAGCGCTCGTAGCCGGCGACATCGCCGGGCGCGAGCCGGCCGATCTCCGCGCGCATCGCGTCATGATGGCCGGAGCAGTCGATATGCGCGCCATCGTCGAAGCGGATGCGGTAGAACGGGTCGATCGGCCGGAGATCGACATCATCGGCCATCCGCCCGCCGGCCAGCGTCCAGAGTTCCTCCAGCAGGAACGGGGCGGTGATGATGGTCGGGCCGGCATCGAACACGAACCCGTCCTGCCGGAACACCGAGGCCCGGCCGCCGGGCTGCTCGCAGCGCTCCAGCACGGTGACGCGCCAGCCCCGCGCGCCGAGCCGGATCGCGGCGGCCAGCCCGCCGAACCCCGCCCCGATCACGATGGCATGCGGCCGCTTCGCCATCGCCTCCGGTCCCGCATCCTGACGGGCGATCACGTTCATGCCGCCAGCACCCCGATCTCGCGCGCGAAGCCGGCGATCTCCCCGGCGACCGGCTCCGGCGCCTCCTCATGCGCGAGATGGCCGAGACGCGGCAGCACGATCACTCGCGCCCTTGGCACAAGACGCGCGATCTCCCGCGCATCGGCCGGCGGGATCGAGCGGTCCGCCGCCCCCACGATCAGCAAAAGCCTGGGTGCGAGACGCGGCAGCGCCGCGGCCAGCGGTGCGAGGTCCCAGTTCGCCATCATCGTCAGCGCCGCCCCCGCATGGCCGCTGCGCCGCGCCAGCCGTGCATAGAATTCCGCCCCCTGCGCATCGATGCGCGATCCGGTGCCGCGCAGCAGCCGCGCCACCACCGCCTTGTCCGCCGCGTGCCAGGCGAACACGCGCGGCACCAGCGGGTTGAGCGCGAACAGCCGCGCCAGCGGCGAGAATACCTGCCCGGCAACGCCCTTGAGCGGCAGCAGCGCGCCGTTGAGGCTGACCAGCCCCGCCGGCGCGATCCGCCCGTGCAGGCACATCTCGGCCAGGATCGCCGCCCCCGCCGAATGCCCGGCCACCAGCGCCGGCGGCGCCTCCAGCACGTCGAGCAATGTCGCGATCGCCCCGGCCATGCCGGGGAGCGACATGCGCGGCCAGAACGGCGCCGCGGTGAAGCCGTGGCCCGGCAGATCCGGCGCGATCACGGTGAAATCCCGCGCCAGCAGCGGCGCCAGCGCGCGCCAGGAATGGGTCGCCGCCCCGGTGCCGTGCAGCAGCAGCAGAACCGGCCCCGCCCCCATCACCTGAACGTGGAATCGCAGCCCGCCGGCGGTCACGAAGCGGCTCGCCGCCCGGTTCGGCCAGTCCCGCCCGTCGGTCTCCCAGTCGGGCGCATCGGCGTCGAACACCCGGTCCCACAGCGCGAGCGCGGCGCTCATGCGCCCTGCTCCGTGCGGATCGCCCGGCTCAGCGCGCGCGCATCGGCAAAGGGCAGCGGCAGGTAGCGCGCCCGCATCGCGCCGGCGAGTTCGGCGGCGAACGCGTTCGGCCGCGGCGCCGTGTCGATCACCAGGGCGGGAATTCCGTCGGCGG
>NZ_AFPR01000296.1:0-2550 GCF_000219295.1 Acidiphilium sp. PM | reverse complement strand
GCCCCGAAGTCACCGAGCTGGAGCAGCGGCTCGCCGCGTTCTGCGGGGCGGCTCATTGCGTCAGCGTGAGTTCGGGCACCGACGCGCTGCAGATCGCGATGATGGCGGAGGGGATCGGGCCGGGCGATGCCGTGTTCCTGCCGGCCTTCACCTATACCGCGACCGCCGAGGTGCCGCTGCTGCTCGGCGCGACGCCGGTTTTCGTCGATATCGATCCGGCGACGTTCCAGATCGACCCCGCGCATCTGGAGGCGCGGATCGGCGCGGTGAACGCGGCCGGATTGCTGCGGCCGCGGGCGGTGGTCGGGGTCGATCTGTTCGGGCAGCCCGCGCCCTGGCCGGCGCTGCGCGACATCGCCGCCCGGCACGGGCTGTTCACGCTGGATGACTGCGCGCAGGCCTTCGGCGCCGCACTCGGCGGCGAGCGGCTCGGCCGCGCCGCGGATGCGACGGCGACGAGTTTCTTCCCCTCGAAGCCGCTCGGCGCCTATGGCGATGGCGGCGCGCTGTTCACCGAGAGCGACGAGCGCGCGGCGCTGTATCGCTCGCTGCGCACCCATGGCGAGGGGACGACGCGCTACGACGTGCAGCGGATCGGCATGAACGGGCGGCTGGACACGCTGCAGGCGGCGGTGCTGCTCGCCAAGCTCGACGTGTTCGAGGCGGAGCTGGCGCGGCGGGAGACGATCGCCCGGCGGTATGACGAGGCGCTGGCATCGGTGTTCGCCACCCCCGTCCGCGTGCCGGAGAGTTCGAGCGCCTGGGCGATCTATGCGGTGCTGCTGCGCGATGGCGCGGCGCGCGAGGCGATGCAGGCGCGGCTGCGCGCCCGCGGTGTTCCGAGTGCGGTGTATTATCCGAAGCCGCTGCATCACCAGCCGGCCTATCGCGCCTCGCATGACGGGACGGCGCTGCCGGTTTCGGAGGATGTGGCGACGCGGATCATGGCGCTGCCGCTGCATCCCGATCTCGACGACGCGCAGGTGGCGCGGGTGATCGAGGCCTGCCTCGAAGGGGCGGCCGATGCCGCGGGGTGACCTGTTCCCCGAGGTCGGCCCGTATCAGACGGGGTATCTGCCGGTCGGCGACGGGCATGTGATCTACTGGGAGCAGGTGGGCAACCCGCGCGGGCGGCCGGTGCTGTTCCTGCATGGCGGGCCGGGCGCCGGCGCGGGCGCGGTGCACCGGCGCTTCTTCGACCCGGCATTCTGGCGCGTGGTGATCTTCGACCAGCGCGGCGCCGGGCGCTCGACGCCGCTGGGCAGCCTCGCGCGCAACACGACGCCGGCGCTGATCGAGGATATCGAGGCGCTGCGCGAGCATCTCGGCATCAGGCAGTTCCTGCTGTTCGGCGGTTCCTGGGGATCGACCCTCGCGCTGGCCTATGCCCAGGCGCATCCCGAGCGGGTGATGGGCATGGTGCTGCGCGGCATCTTCCTCGGCCGGCCGAGCGAGGTGGAATGGTTCCTCGAAGGGATCGCCCGCTTCTTCCCCGATGCGCACGCGGCGCTGGTGAACTTCCTGCCCGAGGCGGAGCGCGGCGATCTGCTGGGGAGCTATTTCCGCCGGCTCTGCGACCCCGATCCGGCCATTCACCTGCCGGCGGCGCAGGCCTGGTCGGTCTATGAGGGATCGTGCTCGACGCTGCTGCCGAGCTACGAGACGGTGAGCGCCTTCGCGCAGGACCGCACCTCGCTCGGGCTCGCGCGGATCGAGGCGTATTACTTCCTCAACAACCTGTTCCTGCCGCCGGACGGGCTGCTGGCCGGGATGGGGCGGCTGGCCGGCGTGCCGGGCGAGATCGTGCAGGGGCGCTATGACATGATCTGCCCGCCGAATTCCGCCTTCGACCTCGCCGACGCCTGGCCCGCCGCGCGGCTGACGGTGGTGCCGGATGCCGGGCACTCGGCGCTGGAGCCGGGCATTCGCGCGGCGCTGCTGGCCGGGCTGGAGCGGATCCGCAACCTGACCTGAATTTGCCTTGCCGATGGTTTCGTATTTTAAGCGAACGTACCGGTTTCGTGATCACGTCGTGTCCGGTGCGACGGATCGGGCATGGCAGGAGGCTGCGCCCTGAATTCGCCCAAATCGGGCGGAACAACGCGGGACATGACGAGGAGAATGGCAATGGCGCGGGGACGGCGCGCGGTGTTGGGGGCGATGGCCGGGGCGCCTCTGGCGGCGCGGGCGGCGAGCCTGCCGGTGATGCCGGTGGCCATCACGATGGGGACCGGCCAGCCGGGCGGCGGGTTCTCGGTCTATGGCCAGGCCTGGGGACAGCTGGCGCAGAAGGCCGCGCGGATTTCCGTGTCCTACCGCGCATCCGGCGGCAGCGCCGCCAACATCCTGCTGGTGGAGCAGCACGCGGCACAGCTGGGCCTCGCGGTGCTGGCCGTCGCCGAACAGGCCTGGATGGGCCAGGGCGCCTGGACCAGCGGCGTGAAGCTCCAGGGATTCCGCGCCCTGTTTCCGGTCTTCGGCGCGAGCCTGCAGATTTTCGCGCCGGCGCGGAGCGGGTTGCGCCGGCTGCGCGACCTGGACGGCAAGCGG
>NZ_AFPR01000297.1:0-562 GCF_000219295.1 Acidiphilium sp. PM | reverse complement strand
CACCGGCGAGCGGCGGGCGCGGGCGGCGACGCCCTTCGTGCCGCGGTTCTGACGGGGCGCGGGCGATGCCGGGGGCGGTGCCAGGGGCGGTCATCGAGCTGCGCGGTGTTTCGCGGACCTACCGGAGCGGCGATGTCGAGGTGCAGGCGCTGCGCGAGGTCGATCTCGTGATCGGGCCGGGCGAGTTCGTCGCCATCATGGGTTCGTCGGGGTCGGGCAAGTCGACGCTGATGGCGATTCTCGGCTGCCTCGACCGGCCGAGCCGGGGCGAATACCGGTTCGAATCCGTCGACGTCGCCCGGCTGGAGGAGCCGGAGCTGGCGCGGGTGCGCAGCGCGCGCATCGGCTTCGTGTTCCAGAGCTTCAACCTGCTGGCGCGGACCAGCGCGCTCGACAACGTGGCGCTGCCGCTGTTCTACGCCTCGGACGGGCCGGTGAAGGGCGGCTCGCGCACCGCCCGCGCGCTGCTGGCGCTCGGGCAGATGGGGCTGGCCGGAAGGGAGGGCAACACGCCCTCGCAGCTTTCGGGCGGGCAGCAGCAGCGCGTCGCCATCGCCCGCGC
>NZ_AFPR01000298.1:0-2779 GCF_000219295.1 Acidiphilium sp. PM | reverse complement strand
CCTGAGCGGCCGCATCCCGGCACGCCCTTATCGTTACGTTTACAAAACAATATAATTCCGCAACCCGGCCCCGCGCGTCCGCTCAAGCAGGATTGATGTGGCGGCTCTGGACTCCGCCCCCGCCGGACCAATCTGCCGGGCATGGACAGGATCGCGCCTTTCGCTCCCGCGCTCATCCTGGCCGCGCTCGGCATCGCCGTCCTCGGCCTGGCCGGCTGCACCACGACCGCCGGCGCGCCGTATGGCGGCTCCGCCTATTATGCCCCGCCATCCTTCGGCTACGGCGCGCCCTACGGTTACGGCGCCGGCTACGGTCCGGCCTACGGCCCCATCTATCAATACCCGGACTATGCCCCGGACGACGAGCATGCCGACGATGACGACCGGTTCGACGACGACGATCACGATGGAGATCGCGCCGGCGACCACGATGGCGACCATGACGACGACCACGACGGGCACTGACCCGCGCCCCGTTCCATGCGTAAACGGCATGAGACTTAGCCTGAACCGGCACGTTCCGCCGCCGCCGCCGCATCGCCACCTCCGGAGCCAAGGCGGGGATCGATCCCCGCGACATGAACAAGGAGTTTTCCGATGCGTACTTTTGCAATCGCCGTCACCGCCCTGACCATGCTGGCCGCCCTGGCGCCGCTCGCCGCCCGCGCGGATGTCGCCGGCCCGTCCGGCCAGGCGCAACTGACCTCCGCCTCGGCCTCATCCGCGCAGTCCGGCGGCCGGGCGGTCTTCCAGCATCAGCTGAACCGGATCCACCGGCTCGAAGCCCAGCACTGAGCACTCCATCCGATCAGATGATGCTCTGATCGCGATCCCGGCCCCGCCCTAGCGACGGGGCCGTGGGGTCAGAACCGGCCCGAGACGGCGAAGAGGAAGCGCCAGCGCTCCAGCTTCGCCGCCTCGCGCGGCTTCACCAGCTCGTTGCCGGCGCCGAGCGTCAGCTCGAAATGGCGCAGCAGCAGCATCCGCACGCCCCCGCCGGCCGATGCGCCGGTATCCACCGGATACTGGTAGATCGTCTGCCGGTTCCAGATCCGGCCCCAGTCGGCATAGCCGAACGCCGCCAGCCCCGAGATCAGCTTCGGCGCGACGTGCTGGAGCAAGGGCAGCTTGTGGCTCAGCTCGGCGGACATCTCGATCCCGCTATCGCCCGCCATCACCGCCGCCGGATAGGCCCGGCCGAACTCGCTGCCGCCGAACAGGAACTGCTCGCTCCCCGGCAGATGGTTCAGCGCGTACTGGGCGTTGGCCCGCACGGTGAGGAAGAACGATTTCGGCAGCGCCTGCAGCCGCACCAGGCTCACGTCGAACTTGGTGAAGCCCGGCCCGCCATAGGCGAGGCTGCCGCGCCGCGCCCCCAGCGCGTTGATCCCCTCGCTCACCGTGAACGACCCGCTGTCGATCCCGTTCCAGTCCCCCGCCCGCGCGAAGATCAGCCCTTCCCGCAGCGTCCGCGTCCGCTCCGAGACCGCCGTCTGCCCGAGCAGCGCCTCGTTGCTGTTCAGGTAGTCCGCCTCCACCGAGGCATCGAGCTGCCGGGTCTGCGTATAGATCAGCGGGTCGGACAGCCGCACGCTCGCGATCTGCGCCGTCCCCGAATTGATCGCCCCGACCGGATGGGTGATCAGCTCGCCCATCGTGACGGTCACGGTCGTCCCGTTGGTCCCGATCGGCTCCTGATGCACGATCCCGTAATACTGGTAGCGGCGGATCCTCGCCGGCGCGCCGAACACCAGCTGGTCGCGCTCGCCCTGGCGGAACAGCCCGTTCACCGTCACGTTCGCCGTGCCCTGCACGATGTCGAGCTGGCGGTCGCCGGCATTGTTCACGTCGAACCCCGCCTCCACCGTCCGGCGATGAATCCCCAGCAGCAGCCGCACGACCCCGGGCCGCCCCGGCATCGGCCGCAGCTCGCTGCCCACCTTGAGGCCGGGAATCGACTGCATCAGCAGCAGGTTCCGCTCCAGCGTCGCCCGGTGCAGCGGCTGGTCCGCGACGATCCGCGCCGCGTAATGCTTCAGCAGCCCGAGGCTCGCGCCCTTCGTGTTGCCCTCGATCGTGACCGCGCCGACATGCCCCTCGATCACCCGCACGACCACCTGGCCGCCGGCGAAGTTCTGCTGCGGCAACGACACCGAATAGAGCGCCAGCCCCTGATGCTGGCACAGCCGCCCGATCGCGATCAGGATCGCCGAAAGCTGCGCGCTGCCGACGCGATGCCCGATCATCCCCCGCCAGGTCGCCGCCACCGCGGCGGGCGGCAGCGTCGTGGCGCCCTCGACCCGCACCCCGCGCAGCACGAACGGCGAGATGCCCGACACCGAAGGCGTCGGCGGCTTCCGCTTCGGCACCTGCTCCTTCGCCAGGTTGGGCAGCCGCACGCTCTGCCCGAGCTCGTTCTGGTTGATGATATGCGGCGCCAGCTGCGCCCGCGCCGCCGGTGCCAGGCCGGCCAGCAGCAGTATCGCCGGCACGCCAAAGCCCACCGCGCCGCGGGTTCCGCGTCGCGCCCCGAAAGTACCCGTCATTTTTGTTCTCACAGTCCCGTCCGCAAGCCGCCCGATCCCAGATCACATGCAGAGACAGCAAGGGCGGCAGCTTGCGCCGCCGCCCTCTTCCAGACTTAGAGCTGGCTTGTCGCTGTCGAGAGGACGCCTGTCACGGGCGCCAGCGGGCTTGAGCCGCCACTGGCGCTCCCCAGCGCGCCGGTCAGCGCGCTCGTCAGCGTGCTGGCGGTCGGCGCCAGTTCGGTCGCGGCCCC
>NZ_AFPR01000299.1:0-2216 GCF_000219295.1 Acidiphilium sp. PM | reverse complement strand
GCATCCTCTACCCCGTCCGCATCCTGACCGATCTCGTGAAGCTGCTCGGCCGGCGCGGCGTCGCGCTGCACGCCAACACCAGGGTCGAGGCGATCGACGCCGAGGCCGGCACGCTCCGCACCGCCGCCGGCACGGTGCGCGGCGACGCCGTCATCGTCGCCGCCGGCGCCTGGGCGGCGCGGCTGGTCCCCTCGCTCGCGGATGCGGCGGTGCCCTCGCGCCAGGCGGTGATGTTCCTCGCCCCGCCGCCCGAGCTCGAAGCCGCCTGGGCCGCCGCCCCGGTGATGATCGATCTCGGCGAGGAAAGCGGCACCTACACCCTGCCGCCGCGCGCCGGCACGCGGCTGAAAATCGGCGATCACCGCTTCACCCGCGCCGGCGACCCCGATGGCGACCGCGCCGGCACCGACGAGGACGTCGCCCGCCTGCTCGATGCCGCGTCCCGCGCCTGGCGCGGCTTCGATCGCTACACCGTGCTGGAGCGCAAGGCCTGCTTCTATACGGTGACGGAGGACGAGCGCTTCATCCTCCGCCGCGAGGGCGCGCGCGCCTGGCTGTGCAGCGCCTGCTCCGGCCACGGCTTCAAGCTCGGCGTGCTGATGGGCGACGCGGTGGCCGGCGCCGTCGCCGGCGAGCGCGACGCGGCGTCCCTCACCCGCTGGGCCGCCGGGCTCGACATCCCGGACTGAGTCACCCTACGGCGCGGCCGCCGCCCGCAGCAGCGGCGGCGGCTCCGGCCGCGCGCAATGCTCGATCATCCAGGTGCGGAACAGCGCGAGGATCGGGTCCGCCATGTCCTCCGGCCGCATCGTCAGGAAATAGCCGTAGCCCTCCTCCGCCGGCTCCGGATACGGCACCACGAGCCGCCCCGCGGCGATCTCCTGCGCGAACAGCACGAGGTCGATCAGCGCCACCCCGCCGCCCGTCATCGCATAGCCGGTGGCCGCGCTCGCGGTCTCGAAGGCGAGGCCGCGATCGGTGTCCACCTCCAGCCCGCGCTGGCGGATGTAGCTCGCCCACATCAGCCCCCGCGCCTGGCCCTGGAGCTTCACGTGCAGCAGCTCGGTGTCGCGCAGGAACCGCTCCAGCGTCTTGCCCTCGTGCTCGCGGGCGATCTCCGGCGCGCAGGCCGGGGCGACATGGATCATCCACAGCAGGTCGGTGACCGACTGCCCCGCCTGCGGCCGGTCGTACACCACGGCGATGTCCGGCTCCTCCCGCGGCCAGCCGGTCACGTAGGAGGAGGCGACGTCGATGATGATGTCGGGATATTCCCGGCGGAACGATTTCAGCGCCGGCAGCCCCACCTGCTGGAGGAAGCTCGGCGGCATGTGCACGCGCAGCGTGCGCAGGTGGCGGTCGCGGCCGCGGTTGCGGATGATCTCGTTCATCTCGCGCTCGATGCCGTCGAAGCCGCGGCTGATCGCCGGCAGCAGCCGCCGCCCGGCCTCGGTGGTCTCCAGCCCGTGCGGATGGCGGATCAGCAGCGGGCAGCCGAGCAGCGCCTCCAGCGTCTGCACGTGCCGGCTGAGCGCCGATTGCGAAACGTTGAGCGCATGCCCGCCGGCGGTGAAGCTGGAATGCCGGCCGACCGCCTCGAAGGCGCGCAGGGCGTTCAGCGGCAGCCAGCGGCGGTTGATCGGCGATTTGTCTGTCATGCCACGACCATGCGGGGTGTCACGTTGCCCCGCTAACGACTCCCGCGCAAGGGGGGAATGCCGCGCCCGTCGCGGACGCTACGCCTCGCGCCGCCCCAGCCCCTCGCGGGGAATGTGGCAGCGGATCGCGTGATCGCCGATGGTCTCCAGCGCCGGCTCCGTGGTCTCGCACACCGCGCCGAGCTTGCGCGGGCAGCGGGTGTGGAACACGCAGCCCCGCGGCGGGTTCAGCGGGCTCGGAATCTCGCCCGACAGGCGGATCCGCCCGCTCCGCCCGCCCGGCGTCGCCACCGCCGAGAGCAGCGCCTCGGTATAGGGGTGGTGCGGGCCGGAAAACACCGCCTCCGCCGGGCCGAGTTCCATGATCCGCCCGAGATAGAGCACCGCGATCCGGTCGGAGATGTAGCGGACCACGCCGAGATCGTGCGAGATGAAGATGTAGCTCACCTGCCGCTCGCGCTGCAGGTCGGCGAGCAGGTTGAGAATCGCCGCCTGCACCGAGACGTCGAGGGCCGAGGTCGGCTCGTCGCAGATGATCACGCGCGGCTCGCCGGCAAA
>NZ_AFPR01000300.1:0-5187 GCF_000219295.1 Acidiphilium sp. PM | reverse complement strand
CAGCGCGACGCTCTGGCCGATATAGGACGAAGGGTCGAGCGCGTCCCTGACCATCGCGGCATCGACGCGCCCGGCCGCATCGGGGGCGGCGGCGATCAGCGTCGCAAGATCCCCGCCGGTTTCCACCGCTTCGGCAATCGCATGATGGACGATATCGTGCGCCACGGTTCGGCCGAGCAGCGGCGCCAGCGCCATCATCGCATTCTCGGAGGCCATGAACGCGCCCGACATCGCGAGGTTGCGCCCGATCGCCGCCGGCCGCAGCCGGATCGCCGCCAGCAGTTCATCCATCTGCGCCGCCAGTTCGTAGGCCAGCGGGCAGGCCTGGTCGATCAGCGCCGAGAGCATCTGGTTGTTCGCGCCATCGCCCTCGAAACTCGGCTGCATCGCCTCCAGCGCCAGCGGCACCTGCGCGCGCACCCGCGCCGAAAGCGCGATCACATGCACCGCGATCTTCGAGTTCACCTTGTGCGGCATGGTCGACGAGCCAATCACCTCCTCGCCGAGATCCTCGATGACCTCACCGAACTCGTCCGACATCATCACGTAGAGATCCCGTGCGATCTTGCCGCAGGTCGCCGCGAACATCCCGAGGAGCAGGACGTATTCGGCGAAGGTGTCGAGCCCGGCGCGCGAGGGGATCTCGTGCCAGCCGAGCCCGAGCCGCGCCGCCAGCCGGCGGTTCAGCTCGGGTCCGGCCTCGCCCACCGCATGCATCGCTCCCACCGCGCCGCCCCATTGCGCGCGGAAGACCCGCGGCGCCGCCTCGCGGAACCGCTCCTCATGGCGGAGAAATTCCTCGATCCAGCCCCCTGCCTTGAAGCCGAAGGTGATCGGCAAGGCGTGGCGGATATTGGTGCGGGCCACCGTCACCGTCCCGGCCTCGGCCTCGGCGAAGCCGGCGAGCCGGTCGAGGATCGCGGCGAGCCGGCGCATCAGTGCCGCGTGCGCCCGGCGCATCAGCAGGACCCGGCCGGTCTGCACCACGTTCTGCGTCGTCGCCCCCCAGTGAACGAAGCCGCCGGCCTCGCCCGCGCAAGCGCGCGAGAGCAGCCGCACCAGCGAGACCACCGGCGCGCGCGTCTTGGCGATATCCGCCGCCAGCGCCGCCTCGCCGATCGTCTCCAGCCGCGCCCGCGCGGCGATCTCGCGCGCCGCCTCCGCCGGGATCATGCCGAGCTCCGCCTGCGTCGCGGCGAGTGCGGACTCGACATCGAGCCAGGACTGCCAGACCGACTGGCGGCTGAACAGCGCCGCGATCTCGGCCGGCGCGGGTGGGGGGACGTCCTCGGTCATGGGCATATTCCTGTGGGCGGGGATCAGAGAACCTGGTCGAGAAACTGTTGCAGCCGCGCGGTCCCGGGATGGTCGAACAGGCGGTCCGGCGCGCCCGTCTCGACGATCCGGCCGCGATCCATGAAGACCACCTCACCGGCCACCTCGCGGGCGAAGCGCATCTCGTGGGTCACCACCAGCATCGTCATTCCCGACAGCGCGAGATCGCGCATCACGTTGAGAATGCCCTTGACCAGCTCGGGATCGAGTGCGGAGGTCGCCTCGTCGAACAGCATCACCGCCGGCTCCATCGCCAGCGCCCGCGCGATGGCGACCCGCTGCTGCTGCCCGCCCGAAAGCTCCGCCGGCCGCCGCCGCTCCAGCCCCTCGAGCCCGACCGCGCGGAGCTGCGCGACCGCCCGCGCCTCGGCCTCTTCCCGCGCCATCCGCCGCACCCGGCGCAGCGCCAGCGTCACGTTGTCCATCACGTCGAGATGGCTGAACAGGTGGAAATGCTGGAACACCATGCCGACCCGTGCCCGCATCGCGTCGACATCCGTGCCCGGCCCGGTGATGTCCACGCCGTCGATCAGCACGCGCCCCTCGTCCGGCCGCGCCAGCAGGTTCGTGCAGCGCAGCAGCGTCGACTTGCCCGACCCCGACGGCCCGATGATGCAGGTTGTGCTCCCGCGGCGGACATCGAGCGAGATCTCGCTCAACACCTCGGTCGCGCCATAACGCTTGGTCACCTGCTCGAACCGCACGGCCACCCCGTTCGCCGCGTCAGACATCGGCGCGCCCTCCCTGCCGCTCGCCGCGCAGCCGCCGCTCCCACGCATTCACCGCGTAGGTCATCGGCACCGTCAGCGCGAGATACAGGATCCCGGCCGCGGTGAGCGGCGAGAGATTGGCGTTGTTGATCGCCGAATCCTGCGCGATCGAGAAGATCTCCCGCTGCGACGAGGTCAGCCCCAGCAGGAACACCAGCGCCGTGCCCTTGATCACCAGGATGAACTGCCCGGTCAGCGGCGGCAGCACCCGGCGGATGCCCTGCGGCAGGATGATGTCGCGCATCGTCTGCCACCTGGTCATGCCCAGCGTGCGCGCCGCCTCGATCTGCCCGCGCTCGACGCTCTGCAGCCCGGCACGGAAGATCTCCGCCATGTAGGCCCCCTCGATCAGCCCGATCGAAAGCGCGGCGTAGGCATAGGTATCGTTGCCGAACAGGCTGAGCCCCGCGATCGGCAGCCCCTGGCCGATCAGGTAGATCGTCAGGATGTGCGGCAGCCCCCGCAGGATATCGACATAGACGCGGCAGGCGAGCCGCACCACGGCCGGCCGCGCGAGCAGTCCGGTCGCGATCGCCAGCCCCACCACCATCCCGATCAGCGAGGCCAGCAAGGCGAGCAGGATCGTGTTCGGCAGGCCGACGCGCAGCAGCGTCGGCATCACATGCGCGATCATGTGCGCGTCGAAGAACGTCTGCTGAATCCGCGCCAGCCCCCGGAACATCGGCGCGCCCCGCGCTCAGGCCTTCGCCGGCGGCTGGTGCGGCATGCCCGGATAATCCTTGTAGAGCTGATCCGGAATGCGCACCGCCGGCGGATTCCACTTCACGAACAGCTTCGTGTAGGTGCCATCCTCCATCAGTTCGCCGATCGCCCTGTCCATCGCCTCGAGCAGCTTCGGATTGCCCTTCGCCACGGGATATTCGGCAACGCCCGTGGTCACGGTCTGCGACGCGACGAGACCGGGATGCTTCTTCACCAGCGCGTTCGCCGTCGCGAGCCCGGTGAAGAGTCCGTTCACCTGGCCCGCGATCAGCGCATTCAGGCTGGCGGCGATGTTCGGGAACTCCCGCACCTTCACCCCCGGCGCGATGTGGCGCAGCAGCGGGATCAGCGCGCTGCCCTGGGTGATCGCCACCGTCTTGCCGGACGCGCCGTCCACTGTCCCGATCGCCGCCCCGCTCCGGCTCACCAGCCGCGCCTGGCCGTAGCCGATCGGCGTGGTGAAGGCGACCGCCTTCTGCCGCGCCGGCGTCACCAGCGTCGCGAAAGCCGCCGTGTCGTAGATGTGGTTCCGCACGCCCGGCAGCATGCTGGCGAAACTCGTCGCGACGAACCTCACCTTCAGCCCGAGCTTCGCCGCGATCGCCTCCTCGAACTCCACCAGAAAGCCCGTCGGCTTGCCGTCGGCGATGAAGGAGACCGGCTTGTCGTCGGTCCGGTAGGCGACGGTGAGCACCCCCCTCGTGATCGTCGGCGGCGGCGCGGCGGCGAGGGCCGGCACTGCCATCCCCGCCGCGAGCCCGGCCACCATGGCCGCGAGACCCAGTGCGTTTCTGCGTGTGGTCATCTGGTTTCCTCCTCCTGATTGTTCCGCGCCGCGCCGAGCACGGCGTCGCGCGCCGCCGCCGCGGCGAACAGGGCGCCAGGGTCGTGCCCCACGCCCTCGATCTCGATAAGCCGGTGCCGCAGGGCCGCACCCTGCCGCGCCGCGAGATGAGCGATATAGTTGCGCCCGCGCGCCAGCCGGTGCGGCCCCTGCGCCAGCGCCGGCGGCGTGCGGTCGAGCATCCGGTGTTCCGGGTCGCAGTCGCGCCGCCCGAGCAGATAGACCACGTCGCGCCGGGCATAGCGCGCCTCGATCGCCGCATCGTCGAGCGCCCCGCCATAGGCAGGCCGCCCCGCGAGCCCGTATTTCCACGGCCCCGCCGCCGGCCCGAACCAGACATACGAGGCCGGGTTGGCGACGACGTAGCGCACCGCGTCGCCGAGCGGCGAGAGCACCGCATGCCGGTGCGCGAGCTGGCCGCCGGCCGAATGCCCCGCGATCACGATCTCGCTCACCAGCGGATACGTCGTGCGGTCGGAAAAATGCCCGATCAGCGCATCGAGGACCGAAAACGCATCGAGCCCGGCCGGCGCCACCGCCGCCCCGCCCTCGATCCAGATCCGGTCGGGCCAGCGCGCGAGCCGCGCCGCATCCTCCACCCCCGCCAGATCCGCTGCGATCGGGAATTGCGGCACCGCCAGCGCCAGCGTGCCGAGCCGGTCGCCAAACGCATCTGTCGCGATATCGGCATATTCGATGCAGTCCCGCCGCGCGCCGTGCAGGACGATCAGCGCCTGCCGCGCGGCCGCCCCCTCCGCGCCGCGGAACACCGCCGGTACGCTGAAACCGCTCGCGCCGGGCGCGAACCGCTCCGGTGCGAGCATCGCCCGCTTCACCGCGATGCCGAGACGTTCCTCCATGCCTTCGTGATACCGCACCGCCCGGCGCGGCCAATCAGCGATTCCGGTCAAATCGATAAGGAACTCTTATCGACAAGCCGGCGGGCGAGGCGAAGCGTGGCGCGCAGGGCGGGCGCGGTATCGCTGCGGCGGTAGATGAGGATGAGGTCGGTGACGACGCGTTCGCGCAGCGGCCGGTAGGCAACGCCCGGCACCACGAAGCGCGCCATCGTTTCCGGCACCATGGCGACGCCGATGCCGGTGCCGACAAGGCAGAGCATCGTGGCGATTTGCGGCACGGTCTGCACGGTGCGCGGCGCAAAGCCGGCGGCGGCGCAGGCTTCGGCGGTGAGGCGGCGGAGGCCGCCGCTCGGTTGTTCGATGTACTGGATGAAGGGGTGTTCGGCGAAGGCGGCGAGCGGCAGCGGCCCGGCATCGCGGCGGGTGCTGGTTTCGGCGACAGCGATCATCATGCGTTCGCGCGCGAGGGTGAGGGTCGCGAGGGCGGGGTCGAGGGTCGGCAGCGGCGAGCGGACAATCCCGAGATCGAGGCGGGTTGCGGCGAGGTGCTGGACCTGGATCGTGCCGGAGACCTGGTCGATGCGGAGCGCGATTTCCGGTCTGGTGGTGTCGATCGCGCGGATCAGGGCGGCGAAGAGAGGGTGGAAGGCGGCGG
>NZ_AFPR01000301.1:0-2345 GCF_000219295.1 Acidiphilium sp. PM | reverse complement strand
AGACAAGACGCATGACGAGAATCGCCCTGCTCGGCGCCGGCGGCAAGATGGGGGTCCGGCTCGCCGCCAACCTGAAAGGCTCCGCCTACGACGTCGATCACGTCGAGATCTCCGCGGACGGGCGCGCCCGGCTGCGCGAGGCCGTCGGCGTCGATTGCGTGACGCGCGACGAGGCGCTGGCCCGCGCCGACGTGGTGCTGATGGCGGTGCCCGACCGGCTGATCGGCCGGATCGCGCACGAGATCGTCGCAACCCTCCGCCCCGGCACGATCGTCATCATGCTCGACGCCGCCGCCCCCCATGCCGGCGAACTGCCGGAGCGCGCCGACATCAGCTATTTCGTCACCCATCCCTGCCACCCGCCGATCTTCAACGACGAGACCGATCCCGCGGCGAAGCGCGACTTCTTCGGCGGCGTCCACGCCAGGCAGCACATCGTCTGCGCGCTGATGCAGGGGCCGGAAGAGCATTACGCGCTCGGCGAGGCCATCGCGCGGACGATCTACAAGCCGGTGATGCGCTCGCATCGCTGCACCGTCGAGCATATCGCGATCCTCGAGCCGGCGCTGTCGGAAACCGTCGGCGCCACGCTCAGCCTCGCGCTGCGCGAGGCGACCGACGAGGCCGTGCGCCGCGGCGTGCCGCGCCAGGCCGCCGAGGACTTCATCCTCGGCCATCTCACCATCGAACTCGCCATCGCCTTCGGCATCTTCCCCGAAGGAAAGTTTTCCGACGGCGCGCTGAAGGCGATCGACGAGGCGCGGCCGGTGATCTTCCGCGACAACTGGCTCGAAACCGTCTTCTCGCCCGAGGAGGTCAAGCGGTCGGTCCGCGCCATCTGCCACCCATAGCACCGCAAGCGTGCAGCGCCGGCGGCGGAACCGCCGGCCCTTAGGAAGGAGGACGTCCATGAAAACGATGCAGAAACCTGCGGGACTGAAATACGCGCTGCTCGGCCTCGCCGCCGCGGCAACCCTCGCCGCCGCGCCGGCGGCGCAGGCGAAGGGGCCGGTCATCGCGCTGTCCAACGCCTATTACGGCAATACCTGGCGCCACCAGATGGTCGAGGCCTTCCGCGCCGCCGCGACCGAGGCGCGGAAGAAGGGCGAGATCTCGAAGTTCATCATCGTCAACGGCAACGGCACGGTGAACGAGCAGATGTCGCAGGTGAGCGACCTGATCCTGCGCCATGTCAACGTCATCGCGATCGACGCCGCATCCGACACCGCGCTGAACGGCATCATCGCCAAGGCCTGCGCCGCCGGGATCAAGGTCGTCGCTTTCGACTCCATCGTCAGCGCGCCCTGCGCCTACAAGCTCGACTTCGACTTCAAGCGCTACCAGGCCGCGCAGGCGCGCTGGATCGTCCGCAAGCTGCACGGCAAGGGCAATGTCATCGTCGTCCGCGGCGTGAAGGGCTCGGCGCCGGACCATGACATGTACACGGCGCAGATGGGCGTGCTGAAGCAGCATCCGGGGATCAAGGTCGTGGCGACGGTCTATGGCCAGGCGACCGGCCCGGTCGCGCAGGCGGCGGTGAGCAACGTGCTGCCGAGCCTGCCGCATGTCGACGCCGTGCTCGACCAGGGCGGCGGCGACGATTACGGCATCGCCCAGGCGTTCGAGCAGTATGGCGGCAGCTACGCCACCCACCCGCCGATCATCGCCGGCGGCGGCAGCGCCAATTTCATCCACTGGTGGGCCGAACAGGCGAAGAAGACCGGCTACCAGACGATCTCGATGAACACGACGCCGGGCATCGGCGGCGCCGCGTTCTGGCTCTCGCTCGACATCGCCGGCGGTGCGAAGGCGCCGAAATTCATGACCATGCCGGTCGCGACGGTGACGCAGAAGAACCTCGCGCAGTATGCCGACCTCAAGCCCGGCACGATCGTCAGCCCGAGCTATTCGCGGGACTGGGTGAAGACGCATCTGCTCAGCCAGAAGCCCTAGGCCGGGGCGCGCCGCATGACCGTGGGCGTCGCCGCGTCCCCGCCCGGGCGGGATGTGTCCGGAGCCGCCGGCGAGGCGCTTGCCCTCGCCGGCATCACCAAGCGCTACGGGCCGACCCTCGCGAACGAGGACGTCTCGTTCCGCATCGCCGCCGGCGAGGTCGTCGGGCTGATCGGCGCCAACGGCGCGGGCAAGAGCACGCTGATGCGAATTCTCGCCGGCGTCACCGAGCCCGATGCGGGCGAGCTCGCGATCGCCGGGCGGCGGATCGAGCTCGCGCGCTATACGCCGCACGGCGCGCGGGCGGCGGGCATCCGCATCGTGCACCAGGAACTCTCGCTCTGCGGCAGCCTGACCGTGGCCGAGAACTTCTTCGTCGAGCAGCCGGGAAG
>NZ_AFPR01000302.1:0-3665 GCF_000219295.1 Acidiphilium sp. PM | reverse complement strand
CCGGGCGGCGTCGCGGCGAAGATACCCGCCGGCCCGCGCCTCGCGATCTCGACCCCGCTGCTGCGCGGATCGATGAGCCTGGTCGGCGCCCGGCTGGATGACCTCGTGCTCACCCGCTATCACCAGACGGTCAAGAAGACGTCGCCGCTCGTGCAGCTGCTCTCGCAGGCCGGCACGGCGAAATCCTATTACGTCCAGTTCGGCTGGGATGCAGCACCCGGCAGCTCCCTCAAGGTGCCCGGTCCCGATACGGTGTGGACCAGCTCCGGCGGGGACCTCTCGCCCGCCCACCCGGTGACGCTGTCATGGAACAACGGCGCCGGCGTGACCTTCGAACTCAAGCTTGCGGTCGACCGCCAGTATCTCTTCACGGTCCAGCAGCGCGTGATCAATCACGGCGCGGCGGCGGTCGAGGCCTATCCCTGGTCGCGCATCCGCCGCGACTTCCTGCCGGAGGAGCCGGGCTCGTTCACCCTCCACAAGGGGCCCATCGGCGTCTTTCACGGCACGCTGCACGAGATGGGCTATGAGGGCGTGAAGTCGGGCGGGAAGCATCCCGCCGCCGGCGATGCGCCCGGCACCGCGTATCAGACGACCAATCTCGGCGGCTGGGCCGGCATCACCGGCAAATACTGGCTGACCGCGCTCATCCCGAGCCAGGGCCGCGAGGTGATCGGCGCCTATCGCTACCTCGCGGATCCCGGCCAGCCGGAGCACGGCGGATACCAGGTCGACTACATGACCGCGAAGCCCGTCGATGCCGCCCCCGGCGCCACCGCGTCGACCACGACCCACGTCTTCGCCGGCGCCAAGGTGCTGAGCATCCTGAGCCACTACGAAACGCAATACCGCATCCCGCTGTTCGAACGCGCGATCGATTTCGGCTGGTTCTTCTTCCTCACCAAGCCGATCTTCATCGCGCTCGACTATCTCGCCGGCGTGTTCGGCAACATGGGGGTGGCGATCATCGTCTTCACCATCGGGCTGAAGCTGGTGCTGTTCCCGCTGGTCCGCACCTCCTACCGCTCGATGGCGCGGATGCGCGCGATCACCCCGAAGGTCCAGGCGCTGCGCGAGCGCTACAAGGACGACCAGATGCAGCAGCAGAAGGAGATCATGGCGCTCTACAAGGCCGAAGGCGTCAACCCCGCCGCCGGCTGCCTGCCGATGCTGCCGCAGATCCCGATCTTCTTCTCGCTCTACAAGGTCATCTTCATCTCGATCGGCATGCGCCACGCGCCCTTCGTGCTGTGGATCCACGACCTCTCGGCCGAGGACCCGACCAACATCTTCAATCTCTTCGGCCTGCTGCCGTTCCACCCGAGCGCGCTGTCGCCCTTCCTGCATCTCGGCATCCTGCCGATCATCATGGGCATCACGATGTGGGGTCAGCAGCGGCTGAATCCGCCGCCGCCGGACCCGACCCAGGCGAAGATGATGCAGTTCATGCCGGTGATCTTCACCTTCATGCTCGGCCGCTTCGCCGCGGGGCTGGTGCTGTATTACTGCGTGAACAACACGCTCACGATCCTGCAGCAATGGACGATCATGCGCGGCACCAACGCCGCCCCGCGCGCCGCCGCCAACCTCAACGCCAAGGGTTGAGCGCGGCGCCATGGAAGAGACCGACCCGATCGAGGAAGGGCGGAAACTCTTCGCCCGCGGGGCGCGGTTCTTCCATGCCGCGCAGACCGCCGAGGGCCTGCCGGAGCCGGAAGGCATCGAGATCGCCCTCGCCGGCCGTTCGAATGTCGGCAAGTCGACGCTGATCAACGCGATCACCGGCCAGGTGGCGCTCGCCCGCGTCGCCCAGGCGCCGGGGCGCACGCGCCAGCTCAACTTCTTCCGCATCGGCGACGGACCGCTGACCATCGTCGACATGCCGGGCTATGGCTACGCCGCCGCCCCCAAGGCGGTGAAGCGGGACTGGCAGGGCCTGATGTTCCGCTACCTGCGCGGCCGGCCCAACCTGCGCCGCGTCCTGCTGCTGATGGACGCGCGGATCGAGGACAAGCCGGCCGACCACGCGGTGATGGAACTGCTCGACCAGGCGGCGGTGTCCTTCCAGGTCGTGCTGACCAAGGCCGACAAGATGAAACCCGAGGCCCTCGCCAGCAAGCTCGCCTCGATCGGGGCGATCGCCCGGCGGCATCCGGCGGCGCTGAACGAGGTGCTCGTCACCTCCGGCGAAACCGGCGCCGGTATTGCCGAACTGCGCGCGGTGATCCACGGCCTGCTGGCTTGACCGCCCGCGCCCGGTTCCATAGAGCACTTTCCGATCCTGCCGGATCGGATGCAGTGCTCTATCGTATTGAAAATTAGAGCATCTTTATCCGACCAGATGACCCCATCCGGTCGGGTGACGCTCTGGACCGCCGGAAAAGCAAGGAAAGATCCTGCCGTCATGACGATTTCCGACCGCCACGCCGACGCCGCCGAACAGGCCCGCATCGTCGCCCTCGCTCTGCCCTATCTGCGCCGCTATGCCGGGGCGACGATCGTGGTGAAATATGGCGGCCACGCCATGGGCGAGGAAACGCTCGCCGAGGAATTCGGGCGCGACATCGCCCTGCTCAAGCAGGTCGGCATCAATCCCGTGGTGGTGCATGGCGGCGGGCCGCAGATCAACGCGATGCTCAAGCGGCTGGCGATCCAGTCCACCTTCGTCGATGGCCTGCGGGTGACCGACGCGGCGATGGTCGAGGTGGTCGAGATGGTCCTCGCCGGCACCGTCAACAAGATGGTCGCCGGGCTGATCAACCGGGCCGGCGCGCTGGCCGTCGGCATCTGCGGCAAGGATGGCGGGCTGATCCGCGCGCGCAAGCTGACGCGGACGAGGCGCGACCCCGAGGGCGCGATCGAGCGCGCGCTCGATCTCGGCTTCGTCGGCGAGCCGGAGCATGTCGATGTCCGGGTGATCCATGCGCTGACCGGCGCCGGGCTCATCCCCGTCGTCGCCCCCGTCGGCGTCGGCGCGGATGGCGCGACCTACAACATCAACGCCGATACGGTGGCGGGCGCCATTGCCGGCGCGCTCGGCGCCAACCGGCTGCTGATGCTGACCGATGTCGCCGGCGTGCTCGACCGCAACGGCAAGCTCATTCCCGATCTCAGCATCGCCGAGGTCGAGGCGCTGCGCGCCGACGGGACGATTTCCGGCGGGATGATTCCGAAGGTCGAAACCTGCATCGAGGCGGTGCGGCAGGGCGTGAAGGGGGCGACGATCGTCGATGGCCGCGTGCCCCATGCCTGCCTGCTGGAACTGTTCACCGAAGGCGGCATCGGCACGCTGATCCACGCGTGAGGGCGGCACCCGGCGGGCTTTCCGCCGGGCGGCGAGCGGCCCCCGCGTGGTTCAGGCGACCTTTGCGGGCAGCCGCACCACGTTTGCGCCGGCGGCGATGCGGAACCGGCTGAGCAACTGCGCCAGGGTCGCAGCTTCGGACGACATGCCGTGGCTGGCCGCGGTGGTCTGCTCGACCATGGCGGCGTTTTGCTGGGTCACCTGATCCATCTGGTTGACGGCGGTGTTGACCTCGGCGAGCCCGGTCGACTGTTCTTCCGACGAGGCCGCGATGTCGACGATCAGGCCGTTGAGCGCCGAGACCTGCCGGGCGATGCGCTCGAGCGCGGCGCCGGTTTCGCCCACGAGTTCGACGCCGGCG
>NZ_AFPR01000303.1:0-2610 GCF_000219295.1 Acidiphilium sp. PM | reverse complement strand
CGGAGGGCCGCGATGGGAAGCCTTCTCATGCGGCCTTCCTACTCCCGATCCGGCGCGCGGTCACGCCCGCCGGGCGGCCGGCTTGTCGTCGGGGATGGCGGGGACTACAAAAACGTGAAGAGGGGCCGGAACCGGCCCGCAACGACGAGACGTCCACGCATGACCAGCCACCGCCCCGACCCGACCGGCGCCCTGTTCGTCAACGAGGATGCCCGCATCAGGGTGAGCATCCGGGCGATCTTCCTCGAGGACCAGTCCCGTCCGGAGGAGCGGCATTTCGTCTGGGCGTATCAGGTGCGGATCGAGAATGTCGGCCAGGTGACGGCGCAGCTCATGATGCGGACCTGGACGATCACCGACGGCAACGGCCATGTCCAGCACGTTCACGGCCCCGGCGTGGTCGGCGAGCAGCCGGTGCTCGACCCCGGCGACGCCTTCGAATACACCTCCGGCACGCCGCTGGAGACGCCCTCGGGCTTCATGACCGGGATCTTCCACATGGTGGCGGTGGACAGCGGCGAGGAATTCGACGTGCCGACGCCGGGCTTCAGCCTCGACAGCCCGCACGCGGACCAGCGGCGGCACTGAGCCCGCCGGCGGGTTGCCAGTTTCGCACCCCCGACCATATCAGCGTCGAGGCGGGTGGCCGGGCGACGGCCGGATCCGCGCAGGACATGGAGACACGCACGTGGACATTCGCACGCCGCCGGACCAGCTCGACACCACCCTGGAGGACGGCCGCCCCAGCCGCGAGGACGCGGAGGCGGCGATCCGCACGCTGATCCGCTGGGCCGGGGACGACGCCGACCGCGAGGGGGTGCGGGACACGCCGGCCCGCGTCGCCCGCGCCTACGAGGATTTCTTCCGCGGCTACGGCGAGGACCCGGAGGCCATTCTCTCCCGCACCTTCGAGGAAACCGAGGGCTATGACGAGATGGTGCTGCTGCGCGACATCCGCGTGGAATCGCATTGCGAGCACCACATGGTGCCGATCATCGGGGTCGCCCATGTCGCCTACCTGCCGAACCGGCGGGTGGTGGGGATCAGCAAGCTCGCCCGCGTGGTGGACGCCTATGCGCGGCGGCTGCAGATCCAGGAGAAGCTGACGGCGCAGATCGCCAACACGATCAACGAGGTGCTGCAGCCGCGCGGCGTCGCCGTGGTGATCGAGGCGGGGCACGAATGCATGTCGACCCGCGGGGTGCACAAGCCGGGCGTGTCGATGGTGACGAGCCGGATGCTCGGCGCGTTCCGCGACGACCCCTCGACGCGGCGGGAGTTCCTCGCGATGATCCAGGGACGGCGCTGCACCGGCTTCGAGACCTGACCCCGTCGCGCCGCCGCATGGGCGGCGCGCAAGTCTGACCCCGTCGCGCCGCCGCAGGGGCGGCGCGCTAATCTGATCCTGTCGCGGCGCCGCCGGGCGGCGCGCGCTCAGTGGCCGAGGGTCGCCATCTGCTCGGGGACGTGGCGGGCGCCGGCGGCGGCGCCGGGCGGGACCGCGCGGGCGAGCCGGCCGAGATCCTCGGCGGAGAGCGGCACGTCGAGCGCGCGGATGTTCTCGTCGAACTCGGCGAGGCCGGTCGGGCCGGGAATCGGCACCACGTCGCTGCCCTGGGCGAGCAGGAAGGCGAGCGCGAGCTGGGCCGGGGTGCAGCGCAGGCGGTGCGCCATGTCCTCGACGATGCGGACGAGGGCGACGTTGCGGTCGAAATTCCCGGCGAAGAAGCGCGGCTGGTTGCGCCGGACGTCGCCTTCGGGCAGGTCGTCCGGCTCGTGCAGGGTGCCGGTGAGCAGGCCGCGGGCGAGCGGCGAGGCGGCGATGAAGCCGATGTTGAGCTCGCGCAGGCAGGCCAGCGTGCCGGCCTCGGGGTCGCGGGTGAGGAGCGAGTATTCGCTCTCGACCGCGGCGAGCCGGTGGGTGGCGTGGGCGCGGCGGATCGAGTCGGGCGACGCCTCGGACAGGCCGAGGAAGCGCACCTTGCCCTCGGCGACGAGGCGGGACATCTCGCCCACCGAATCCTCGACCGGGATGGCGGGATCGACGCGGTGGAGGATCAGCAGGTCGATCACCGGGGTGGCGAGGCGGCGGAGGCTGGCCTCGACGCCGGCGCGCAGATGGGCGGGCGAGCCGTCGATGCCGAGAAAGGCGCCGTCGGCGCCGCGGCGGATACCGGACTTGGTGGCGAGGACGACACGGTCGCGCACCGGGGCGAGGGCGCGGCCGACCAGGCGCTCGTTGGCGCCGAGGCCATAGACATCGGCGGTGTCGAAGAAGGTGACGCCGCGATCGACCGCGTGGCGGAGCAGCGCCTCGGCGGCGGCGGAATCGGGTGCCGCGGCGGACTCGGTCAGCCCCATGCAGCCGAAGCCCATGGCCGAGACCACCAGCGATCTGCCCAGCCTGCGTTCGTTCATCGCCTGTCCCCGAGGGTTGCGGCCGCCGCGGCGCTCCGGTGAGAGTGTGGGGAGAGCGGACCGGCTTGGCAAGCGGAAACGCGCTCAGCGCGAGGCGGGCACCAGGCGCGCCGGATGGCGGAGGACGCGCACGCGGGCGCCGCGCCGCAGGGTGGGCGGCCCCGGCTCGACCACCGAGACCACGCTGCCATC
>NZ_AFPR01000304.1:0-1717 GCF_000219295.1 Acidiphilium sp. PM | reverse complement strand
GCCGAGGAGGTGCTGGAAGGGCGCTGCCGGCGGCTGATCTTTTTCGAGGACCCGCATGTGGCGCGGGAGCATGAGGCGGATATCCAGCTGCTGGAGCGGGCGACGCGCTTCGCGCCGGACGGGTGCCTCTGCATCAACGATACGGCGAGCGCCGAATTCTGGACGAGCGGCTTCGGCGCGCTCGTCCAGGGGTGAGGGAGGCGGTCAGCGCGACAGCGCGGCCTTCGGGTTCATCGTCGGGTCCGCCCGGCGCGGGCCGAGGCGGAGCACGCCGGTGAGGGCGAGGCTGGCGACGGCGAGGACGACATAGACGAGGAAGCCGCGCGCGTAGCCGGCGGCACCCATCGTGCCGACGAAATGGCCGAGCAGCGGCGGGACGGCGAAGCCGCCCAGCGCGCCGAGGCCGCCGACCCAGCCGGCGGCGCCGCCGACCGCGTGCGGCACGTAGTTCGGCACCAGGCGGAAGACGGCGGCGTTGGTCACGCCCATGCCGGCGCCGACCAGGAGTTCGCCGCTCACCGACAGGGCGAAGCTGCCGGACAGCGTCATGATCAGCGCGCCGGCGAGCAGGACGAGCAGGGCGAGGGCGGCCACCGCCTCGCCGCCGAAGCGGTCGGCCCAGGCGCCGCCGGGCACGCGGATCAGCGAGGAGAGCAGCGAGAAGCCCGCGGTCAGGATCACCGCCGTCCAGTGCGTGGTGCGGAAGAAGCTCTGCCAGTAGATCGGGAACCAGGCGGTGAGGGCGAGGAAGCCGCCGAAGGTGGTGAAGTAGAGGAGCACCAGCGCCCAGGTGCGCCATTCGGCGGCGGCCTCGCGCAGGGCGCGCAGGGCGCTGGCCTGCGGGAAGAGCTCCTGCCCGCAGGCGGCGGCCTCGGCGGCGGCCCCCTCGCGCGAGAGGCCTTCGTGGCGGAGCTGGAAGAAGGGGGCGTTGTGGCCGAGCACGAGATAGGCCGCGATGCCGGCGACGACGATGCCGAGGGAGACGAGATAGGCGCCCCAGAGGCCGATGAAGACGATCAGCAGCGGCAGGATCAGCGCGACCAGGCCGGGCGAGGTGTTGCCGAACCCGGCATAGGCGGCGAGCGCCCAGCCCTGGTTGCGCTTCGGGAACCAGTAGGAGACCTGGCCGATGCCGACCGAGAAGGTGGCGATGCCGCAGCCGCCGAGGGCGCCGAAGAGCAGGAGCAGCGGATAATGCTGCTGGCCGAGATGGGTGGGGTAGAGGGTCAGCAGCATGTAGTAGAGCCCGCCGATGCCGATGACCGAGAGCACCAGCAGGATCAGGAAGGGCAGCTTGCCGCCGGTGGTGTCGACCCAGGCGCCGAAGGGGATGCGCAGCAGCGAGCCGGTGAGCATCGGGATCGCCACCAGGAAGCCGACCTGCTCGGGCGAGAGATGCATCACCCGCACGAAGCTGTGCGCCGTCGGGCCGAACAGGGAGACGGCGCCGAAGCCGATGAAGAAGCCGATCGTGGCGCCGAACAGGGCGTGGTTCGGGCTGCCGCGCAGGGCGGGGCGGGGGGTGGCGCGCGGTTGAAGCGGGTCGCTCATGGCGCGGGTTCCTCTTCTGCTGAAACGTCGGTCAGGGTGGCGGCGTAGGCGCGTGCCGCATCGAGCCAGGCGCGCTGGCGCAGGTGGTCGCGGATGCGGTCGCGCACCGCCTCGAAGGGGAGGTCGCGGCCGTCCTCGCGGCGGTCGAGGCGGAGGAGGTGGTAGC
>NZ_AFPR01000305.1:0-4450 GCF_000219295.1 Acidiphilium sp. PM | reverse complement strand
AGCGGTTCGCGGATGCGGTGTTCGCGCAGTACGGCAACGCCCATCTGCTCTTCAACAATGCCGGCGTCGGCGGCGGCGGGCTGCTCTGGGAGCACTCGGTGCGCGACTGGCAATGGGTGCTCGGCGTCAACCTCTGGGGCGTGATCCACGGCGTGCGCTGCTTCGTCCCGCGCATGATCGCCAACGGCGACGAGGGCCACATCGTCAACACCGCCTCGGTCGCCGGGCTGATCTCGGCACAGACCATGGGCGTCTATAACGTCTCCAAACACGGTGTCGTCACACTGTCGGAAACGCTGTTCCAGGATCTGCGGATTTCCGGATCGATCCTCGGCGTGACCGTGCTCTGCCCCGCCTTCGTCGATACCGGCATCAAGGATGCGGCGCGCAATCGCCCGGCCGAACTCGCCAACGACGCGCCGCCGACGGCCAGCCAGCGCCTGGCCGAGGAGCAGACCCGCAAGGCGGTCACCTCGGGGCGCATCGGCGCGCCGGAGGTTGCGGCCAGAACCTTCGAATGCATCGAAGAGGGACGCTTCTACTGCCTGACGCATCCGAAGATTCTCGGCGCGGTCGAACTGCGGATGCAGGATCTCCTGAACCAGCGCAACCCGAGCGACCCGTTCTCGCTCAAGCGGGAGGTCGCCTTCAAGGCGCCGCAGAACTGACGCTTCGTCAGAAATGTTGCCAGCCGGTTCGCGCCAGCGTGACCGGCCGGCCATCCTTGTCCACCGCCGTCACCGCGGGCGCCCCCGCCACGAAATGGCCGATCCGCGTGAGCGGCGTGCCGGCGCAGGCCTGCCGCAACTCGTGGTCCGATCCGGCCGGGGCGGCGATCAGCAATTCGTAATCGTCGCCGCCGGTGAGGATCGTCTCCCGCCAGGCGGGTCCTGCCGCCCGCGCCGCCGGCGAGAGCGGAACGCGGTCCGCCTCGATCACCGCGCCGCAGCCCGATGCTCGGCACACATGGCCGAGATCCTGCACCAGCCCGTCGGAGACATCGATCGCGGCATGAACGAGACCCGCGAGCGCTAGGCCGATGCGGGGCTCGGGCAGCAGGCGGCGCGCGCGGAACTGGCCGGTCGGATCGGCGATCTCGCCGCGCGCGGCATGCAGCCCGAGCGCCGCATCGCCGATCGTGCCGGTGACATAGAGCGCGTCGCCCGCAACCGCCCCACCGCGCCGCAGCGCCGCCCCGGGTTCGACACTGCCGATCATGGTGATCGACGTCATCACCGGACCGGGCGTGGACGAGCTGTCGCCCCCCCAGAGCGGCAGGCCGAACCGTGCCTGGTCGGCGGCAAGGCCTTCGGCAAACGCCGAAAGCCAGGTCTCGGGCGTGTCGGCGCGCAAGGCGGTCGTAAGCAGGTATCCCTCCGCCCGCGCGCCCATGGCGGCGAGATCGGAAAGATTCCGGCGCATCAGCTTGCGGGCGACCAGATCGGCGGGATCATCCGGCAGGAAGTGCACGCCCTCGATCATCTGATCCACCGTCAGCACGGCCTGGCGCCCGGCCGGCGGCGTCCAGAGCGCGGCATCGTCGGCCAGGCCGAGCGCTTCCGCCGAGGCGAGCGGCGCGAAATACCGGGCGATGCGGCCGAACTCGTCGCTCACCTCATGCCCTGACGGGGTCGGTGAACTCGCCTTCGCGCAGCGTGCGGGCAATCCGGTCGAGCACGGCGTTGCCCATCTGCACCGCATCGCCTTCGAGGAAGCCGTGCGCCACGTCGAGATATTCGTTGATGACGACCCGCGCCGGCGGCCCGTCGGTCATCCACAGCTCGGCGCCGGCGGCGCGCAGCAGGGCTCGCAGCACCGGATCGAGCCGCGGCATCGGCCAGGCTTCGGGCAGCACGCCGGCGATCAGCGGGTCGACCACGTCCTGCTGCGCCGTCGCGGTGCGGACGATGCGCGAGAACAGCGGCACATCGGGCGGCGGAACCTCGCCTTCCTCGACGCCGAGCATCCCCGCCATCCGCCCGAAACGGTGGCGGACGAACTGGTCGATCACGGTTTCGGCCGTCTCGCCGGCATGCTCGCACTGGTAGAGCGCCTGCACCGCCGCGGCGCGGGCGAGCGTGCGCGGCCGCGCCTTGCTTCCCGCCGGTTTCATGCCGCCCCCAGACGACGCGCGAGGGCGATCTGCCGCAGACAGGCCGATGCCGCCTCGGCCCCCTTGTTCGATCCGGTCTCGGCCGAGCGCGCCTCCGCCTGAGCCAGGGTATCGACGGTCAGCAGCGCCGTCCCGAGCGGCGCCGCATAGTCGATCGCCACCTGCATCAGCCCGTTCATCGCCGAATCGCAGATGAAATCGTAATGGTCCGTCTCGCCGCGCACGACGCAGCCGAGCGCCACATAGCCATCGTAGCGCGTCCGCCCGCGCAGCGCGATGGCGAGCGCCTGCGGCAGCTCGAACGCGCCGGCGACGTCGACCGTCTCGACCGTCGCATTCGCCCGGCCGAGGAGCAGCACCGCCGCATCCGTCATGCCGTCGACGATCTGCCGGTAATAGGGCGCGCGGATCAGCAGGATGCGCGGCGCCGGGCCAGGCACATCCGGCACCTCGGCTTCAGGGGCATCGGCCGTGCTCATGGCTTCGAAGGCTCCTCGATCGGCAGTTGCTCGACAATGTTGAGCCCGTAGCCTTCCAGCCCGACCACGGCGCGCTTGTGGTTCGAGAGCAGCACCATGTCACGCACGCCCAGATCCGCGAGGATCTGCGCGCCCACGCCATAGTCGCGCAGCACGGCGCCGGTGCGCGCCCCGCCGACGATCTGCCGCAACCGCGAGGAGACCGCATCGGGCCGCGCCTCGCGGATGAGCACGACGACCCCGCGCCCGGACTGGGCGATCTGCGCCATCGCCCGGCGCAGGTCGCGGATATGGTCGCCGCCCAGAATGTCGTCGATCGTGCTGATCGCGTGCATCCGCACCAGCACGGGCTCGTCGGCGGCAATGTCGCCCTTGATGAGAGCGACGTGCTCGACCTGGTCGATCGTGTTCTCGAAGACGACGCTGCGCCACTGATGCCCCGCGCCATCCGTGATCATTCCATCGCCCGCGCGGCGGACCAGCTTCTCCATCCGCCGGCGATAGGCGATCAGATCGGCGATCGTCCCGAGCTTGAGATTATGGTACTGCGCGAACGAGACGAGGTCCGGCAGCCGCGCCATCGTCCCGTCCTCGTTCATGATCTCGCAGATCACCCCGGCCGGCGTGAGGCCGGCGAGGCGGGCAATGTCCACCGCCGCCTCGGTATGGCCGGTGCGGACCAGCGTGCCGCCGTCCCGCGCCATCAGCGGAAAGATGTGGCCGGGCGAGACGATGTCGGCGGCGCCGCATTCGGGATTGATGGCGACCGCGATGGTCCGCGCCCGGTCGGCCGCGGAAATCCCGGTGGTCACCCCCTCGCGCGCCTCGATCGAGACCGTGAAGGCGGTTTCGTGGCGCGACCCGTTCGACTGCGCCATGAGCTTGAGCCCGAGCGTCTCGCAGCGCGCGCGGGTCAGCGCGAGGCAGATCAGCCCCCTCGCGTGCCGGGCCATGAAATTCACGGCGTCTGGCGTCGCGAACTGGGCGGGGATCACGAGGTCGCCCTCGTTTTCCCGGTCCTCGTCATCCACCAGGATGAACATCCGCCCGGCGCGCGCTTCCTCGATGATCTCCTCGGCCGAGGCAAGGTATTGCTGCAGCGATGCGGTCTTGAGCTGATCCATCAGGCTACCTCCGCCAGCCGCGCGACATAGCGGGCCAGCATGTCGATTTCGATATTCACCGCATCGCCGACCGCCAGCGTGGCGAAATTGGTGTGCGTTTCCGTGTGCGGGATGATGTTCACCCCGAATTCCGTGCCGTCAACCTCGTTCACCGTCAGCGAGACACCGTTCACCGCAACGCTGCCCTTCGGCGCGATGAAGCGGGCCAGTTCCCGCGGCACAAGGAAGCGCCAGCGCGTAGAGCCGCCCTCCGGCCGCATCGACACCACCTCGCCCAGCCCGTCGACATGGCCGGAGACGACATGGCCGCCCAGTTCGTCGCCCATGCGCAGCGCGCGCTCGAGATTGATCCTGGTGCCGGTGCGCCACGCGCCGAGCGTGGTCTTCGACAGCGTCTCGCCGGAAACCTCGACGGCGAACCAGTCCGGCCCGCGCTCGACCACCGTCAGGCAGCACCCCGAACAGGCGATCGAGGCGCCGAGCGCGACCTCGCCGATCCCGGCCCAGTCGGGATTGCCCGCCGGCACGCCGATGACGAGACGCGTATCGCTGACGCTGTCCGCCGGGCGCACGTCGCGCACATCGCCAACCCCGGTGATGATCCCGGTGAACATCGTTCAATCCCTCCGATAGCGCGTGCGGATGTCGCCGCCGCAAACCGACGCGTCGATGCGCGTGAAACGCGCCGCCCGGCCCAACTCCTCCACACCGAAGCCGGCCACCGCGCCGATCCC
>NZ_AFPR01000306.1:0-4886 GCF_000219295.1 Acidiphilium sp. PM | reverse complement strand
GGCGACGCGCGGATCGGCATCACCCTCGACCGCCCGCTGGCCGACGGCACCTGGCGCGTCCTGCTGCGCAACGCCCGCCGCGCCCGCCCCGGCGAGACCATCGCGATCGACGGCGCCGGCGGCATCGCCGCCGAGGTGATCGACCGCGCGCCCGACGGCTCGGCGACCCTGCGCTTCGACTGCGACGCCGAGACCTTCCGCGCCATGCTCGACCGCGCGGCGAGCCTCGCCCTGCCGCCCTACATCCCCCGCCCCGCCGGCATCTCCGAACAGGACCGGCAGGACTACCAGACCATGTTCGCCGCCGAGGAGGGCGCCGTCGCCGCCCCCACCGCCGGGCTGCATTTCACCGAAACCGTCCTCGCCGCCCTCGCCGAACGCGGCGTCGGCCTCGCCACCGTCACGCTGCATGTCGGCGCCGGCACCTTCCTGCCGGTGCGCGAGGACCAGCTCGAACGCCACAAGCTCCACGCCGAACGCGGCCTGATCGGCCCGGAGACCGCCGCCCTGGTCAACGCCACCCGCGCGCGCGGCGGGCGCATCGTCGCCGTCGGCACCACCAGCCTGCGCGTTCTGGAGACCGCCGCCGCCGATGACGGCACGCTGGCCCCCTGGCACGGCGAGACCGAGCTCTTCATCACCCCCGGCTACCGCTTCAGGCTGGTCGACCGGCTGATGACCAATTTCCACCTGCCGAAATCCACCCTGCTGATGCTGGTCGCCGCCTTCGCCGGGCTGGAGCGCATGCGCGCCGCCTATGCCCACGCCATAGCACGGGGCTACCGGTTCTATTCCTACGGCGACGCCTCGCTGCTGGAGCGCGCATGACCGGCTTCGCCTTCCACAATCTCGGGCAGGACGGCGCCGCCCGCCGCGGCCGCCTGGTCACCGCCCACGGCACCGCCGAAACCCCCGCCTTCATGGCGGTCGGTACCGCCGGCACGGTCAAGGCGATGACGGCGGACGCCGTCCGCGCCACCGGCACCGAGATCGTCCTCGGCAACACCTATCACCTGATGCTCCGCCCCGGCGCCGAGCGCGTCCGCGCCCTTGGCGGGCTGCACCGGATGATGGACTGGCCCGGCATCATCCTCACCGATTCCGGCGGCTTCCAGGTCATGTCGCTGGCCAAGCTCCGCAAGATCGACGAGGTCGGCGTCACCTTCCGCTCGCATCTCGACGGCTCCGCCCACCACCTCACCCCCGAATCCTCGACCGCGATCCAGAACGCGCTCGACGCCACCATCACCATGGCCTTCGACGAGTGCACGCCCTTCCCCGCCACGCACGAGCAGGCCGCCGTCTCGATGCGCCTGTCGATGCGCTGGGCGGAACGCTCCCGCGCGGCCTTCGAACCGCGCCCCGGCTATGGCCAGTTCGGCATCGTCCAGGGCAGCGTCTTCGCCGATCTCCGCGCCGAATCCGCCGCCGCCCTCACCGGCCTCGGCTTCGAGGGCTACGCGATCGGCGGCCTCGCGGTCGGCGAGGGCCAGCAGGCGATGTTCGACACGCTGGACGTCACCACCCCCCTGCTGCCCACCGACCGCCCGCGCTACCTCATGGGCGTCGGCACGCCGGACGACCTGCTCGGCAGCATCGCCCGCGGCGTCGACATGTTCGATTGCGTGATGCCCACCCGCGCCGGCCGCACCGGCCGCGCCTTCACCTCGCGCGGCATCCTCAACCTGCGCAACGCCCGCTTCGCCGCCGAGGACCGCCCGCTCGACCCGGCCTGCCACTGCCTCGCCTGCGCGCGCCACAGCCGCGCCTACCTGCACCATCTCTTCCGCTGCGACGAAATGCTCGGCCCGATGCTGCTGACCACCCACAATCTGAGCTATTACCAGACGGTGATGCGCGGCGCCCGCGAGGCGATCGAGGCCGGACGCTTCGCCGCCTACGCCGCCGCCACCCGCGACGCATGGAGCCAGGGCGATGACCGACACACGCTATGACGCGCTGCAACAGCTCGGCCGCGAGAGCCGCATGCCGGACTCGCCCGAGGCCGCGGTGCTCGAACGCGTCGCCGCCCCGTCCCGGGGGAAGAACTACGTGGTGCGCTTCACCTGCCCCGAATTCACCTCGCTCTGCCCGATCACCGGCCAGCCCGATTTCGCCCATGTCGTGATCGACTACATCCCCGATTCGTGGATCGTGGAGAGCAAGTCGCTCAAGCTCTATCTCGGCAGCTTCCGCAACCACGGCGCCTTTCACGAGGCCTGCACGCTGATGATCGCCGAGCGCCTGGTCGACCTGCTCGCCCCGCGCTGGCTGCGCATCGGCGCCTACTGGTATCCGCGGGGCGGCATCCCGATCGACGTGTTCTGGCAGACCGGCGCCCCGCCCGAGGGCGCCTACCTGCCCGACCAGGGCGTGCCGCCCTATCGCGGCCGTGGCTGAGGCGGATCTCCGCGCCGCCATCGCCGCCCGCGCCGCCGCTCTCGGCTTCGATGCGATCGGCATCGCCCGCGCCCGCCTGCCCGAGAGCGTCCGCGACAATCTCCGCGCCCATCTCGCCGCCGGCCATCACGGCACGATGGGCTGGATGGAGGATCGCGCCGCCCAGCGGGCCGACCCCGCTTCGCTCTGGCCGGAGGCGGTCAGCGTCATCTCCCTCGGCCTGTCCTACGCCCCCGATGGCGACCCGCTCGCGACCCTCTCCCGCCCCGATCGCGGCAACATCTCCGTCTATGCCCGCAACCGCGACTATCACGACATCATCAAGGGCCGGCTGAAGCACCTCGCCCAGTTCATCGCCGCGCGCGGCGAAGGAGTGAAGGTCTTCGTCGACACCGCGCCGGTGATGGAAAAGCCGCTGGCCGCCGCCGCCGGGCTCGGCTGGCAGGGCAAGCACACCAACCTCGTCTCCCGCCGCCACGGCTCGTGGCTCCTGCTCGGCGAGATCATGACGACGCTGGCCCTGCCGCCCGATCCGCCGCACCCCGACCGCTGCGGCACCTGCACCGCCTGCCAGTCCGCCTGCCCGACCGATGCCTTCCCCGCCCCCTACCGGCTCGATGCCAGGCGCTGCATTTCCTACCTCACCATCGAGCACAAGGGCCCGATCCCGGAGGAGTTCCGTCCCGCCATCGGCAACCGCATCTATGGCTGCGACGACTGTCTCGCCGCCTGCCCCTGGAACAAGTTCGCCGCCGCCGGGCGCGAGCAGAAACTCGCCGCGCGCGACGACCTCCTCGCCCCCCGCCTCGCCGATCTCGCCGCCCTCGACGATGCTGGCTTCCGCGCCCTGTTCGCCGGCAGCCCGATCAAGCGCATCGGCCGCGCCCGCCTCGCCCGCAACGTCGCCATCGCCATCGGCAATTCGGCCGATCCCGCACTCGCCCCCGCCGCCGCGCGCCTCGCCGCCGATGACGATCCCGTCGTCGCCGAAGCCGGGCGCTGGGCGGCGCGCCGGCTCGCAATCGGGCTGGCCCCGGCGCGCAAACCCGGCTAGCCTCCGCGCACGCCAGCGTGACCGGCCAACGGTCATGCCAGGCCACTCGCCCCAAAACGGGCGTTTTTCACGACGGGAGCATTCGATGTCAGAGTCGTTCAAGCCAAAACGGCCCGCCTGGGTCGATGACTTCAAGGCCTTCCTGATGCGCGGCAATGTGGTCGATCTGGCCGTCGCCGTGGTCATCGGCGCCGCGTTTTCCAATATCGTCAAGAGTTTCGTCGCCGACATCATCAACCCGGTCATCGGCCTGCTGACCGGCGGGGTCGATTTCTCGAACCATTTCATCACGCTGAAGGGCGCGGCCGAACCCACCCTCGCCGCGGCGAAGAAGGCCGGCGCCGTCACGCTGAACTACGGCGCCTTCGTCAACACGCTGTTCAACTTCCTGATCGTCGGCTTCGCGATCTTCTGGATGGTCCGCCTGATCAGCAAGCTGCACAAGGCGCCGGAACCGGCCCCTTCCGCCCCCCCGGCGCCAACGCCGACCGAACTTCTCCTCACCGAAATCCGCGACCTGCTGAAGGATCGCGGCGCGAGCTGATCCGCCCCGCGGGGCCCGAGGCCAACGCCTCCGGCCCTCATGGCGCCGCGCCCCGCCCCTCCAACGCCGGACACGCCGTGGCCTACCTGCGATCCAGCCCATAACTTTCTGATTGCGAGAGATTTTTTGATCAACCGGATCGGCGGGCTTCGACGCGCCTGACCGTGGCGCTGGAGCCGCGGATCAAATTCTTAATGAAATATTGCCAAACAGCAAGAATCGCGATAAGCGATATTTGGGCAGTTTTTATAGTTTTTTTACGGCATTTTGGAATTTCGTGTATGAAAATTTGGAATCGCCTCCAATGCAGATGGGTGCCCTGGCACGGTTCGCGGGCCGCATGGCTGGCACTCCCTCATGCGGTCGTCGGCACCGCCTGCGTCCTGGGAGCGGCATTCACGCTGGCCGGTCACGCGGATCCGCGCCCGCCGCATCCGGTCGGGGCGCCGCCCGTCATCGCCGGTGCCCCGGGTCCGGTCGCCATGCCGATGACACCGGTCGGCGGCGTGAGCAACCCGAGTCCGTATATCGCCCCTCAGGGCGTGACCGATCGGATCCCGAATCCGGACATTCTCTCCCAACCCATGCCGTCCTTCATGCCCGCGGTGGATACCGGCCTGCCGCCCGTCCCCGGGGCCCCCAATCCGCCGCCCGTGAACGGCCATACCGGCGGCGTGCCGAGCCCCGGCCCCGGCCCCGGTCCCACCCCGGTCAACGTGCCCGAGCCGTCTTCCCTTCTCCTGCTCGGCACCGCGATCATCGGATTCCTGGGCGCCCGCTCGGCGCCGGCAATCCGCGGCGGGCTGCGGGGATGGCGTTCAGGCAGAAGGCCGGCCCGGCCCGCGTGACGCTGATCGTCCGGGACGGCATCGCCGCCCGGCCCGAACC
>NZ_AFPR01000307.1:0-5039 GCF_000219295.1 Acidiphilium sp. PM | reverse complement strand
TACGTTTACGTCATCTAAAAAATGCGAATCGTTTAACTAAAAGATACAACAAGATAAATTTAAGATTATTTGCGTAAATTGATGCAAATCATGAAAAATTATTAATTGGATTCCATCATATTTTGTAGACATTTTGCATGCGAATCGACATAACAAACTGTTTTTGTGGCATAATGTCAAGCGCGGTCGATATCTCCGTTTTGAGAACTTCGTTTGCCTATTAGATAAAATTGAGTTAATAAAGCGCCACTGGATAACATTGCTTCACATTAGGCGTTTCGATCCGCCTTTTAGATTTATCGCATATTTGAGAGGTTGCATGATGATCGTCGATCCGAAGCATCGGTTTCCGCTGGTCCGCTTCATGCCTTATGGCGATCAGCTTGCAGAACTGCCGCATTTCGCCTCGCCGGTCACCCGCGCCCCTGCCGCGCCCGACCTGCAGGTCCGGCGGGAGGGGCGCCTGGCCCGCGCCTCCCGCCGGATCTTCGACGTCACGATGAGCCTCGTCATGGCGGTCTTTCTCGCCCCCGTCATGCTTCTCGCCGCCCTCGCCATCGCCATCGACAGTCCCGGCCCGGTCTTCTACCGCCAGACCCGCGTCGGCCTGAACGGCCGGCCGTTCCGCATCACCAAGTTCCGCAGCATGCGTCGCGACGCCGAGGGGGCGGGCGTCGCCGTCTGGGCCGCGACCGAGGATCCGCGCATCACCGCGGTCGGCCGCATCCTGCGCAAATACCGGATCGACGAGCTGCCCCAGTTCTTCGACGTCCTGCGCGGCGACATGAGCATCATCGGCCCGCGCCCCGAGCGTCCCGAGTTCGTCGCGATCCTGCGCGAGTCGATCCCGGACTACGATTTGCGCCACGCGGTGAAGCCGGGCATTACCGGTCTCGCTCAAGTGCGCTATGCTTACGGCGCCTCGGTCGAGGATGCGCGGATCAAGCACATCTATGACACCGAGTACCTCAGGAAGAGGTCGTTCCTGCTCGATGGAAAAATTCTGATCGAAACCGTTTCGGTCGTATTGTTTGGCAAGGGCGCACGGTGACGGCCTGCGTGGGCATGTGAACGAATCCGGACTCGGCGCCGCCGGCATCGCCGTCGGCCTGGCCTATCTCGCTCTCTCGGTCTTCGTGATTCTCGCCCGGCTGCCGCGGCAGGACCGGCTGAACCTGCCGCCGGTCGCCTGGCCGCTCTGGCGCCGCACCCGCCTGCCGATGACGCTCGCCGCCGTGGCGACCGGCGCCTTCGCCCTCGCCTCGAGCCTGCTTCCGCCCGGCTCGGCCGTGGCCTCCGGCACCTGGATGGCGGCGCTGCTCGGCTGGACCGGCGCGGTCGTCATCCTCGATGCGGTCTCCCGCGGCAAGAGGCTGCGCGAGCTGCCGGCCCTCCAGCGCGGCCTGCTGACCGCGCTCGTCATCGTCTTCGCCGCGGTGACGCTGACGCGGGCGCTCGCACCGGCGCTGGGCGCGGCCATCGCCATCGAGGCCCAGGTCGTCTTCGCCATCGCCATGCTGGTGCTGCTGGAAAACGTCATGCGCAACGCCGAGCGCGAGATCCTGTGGCATGTCAGCCTGCCCGGCGTCGCCACCGGCGGCCTCGCGCTGGTCAGCCTGCTTCTGTACGCGGCGGTGATCCTGCAGCACCGCTTCAGCCCGCCGCTGATCGGCGCGAGACTCGCCCTGCTGGTCATGGTCCTGCCGCTCTTCGCCGCCGGCGCGATGCGCGCGATCCGCTGGCGGCCGCGCCGGCTGCACCTCTCGCGGGAGGCGGCGTTCTACTCCGCCAGCCTGATCCTCGGCGGCTCGTTCATGATCGTGCTCGGCATCGTCGCCGAACTCGTGCGCGATTACGGCACCGGCCTCGCCGGGGTCATCGAATGGGCCATCATGTTCGCCGGCCTGCTGGTGCTCGCGATCGTGGCGAGTTCCGGCTCGGCGCGCTCCCGCCTCATGGTCGCGCTCAGCCGCCATTTCGCGGCGGCGCCGTACGACTACCGCCAGGAATGGCTGCGCAGCATCGCGACGCTGTCCGCCGATGGCGGGGTCAGCGTCGCCCAGCGGGCGATCAAGGCGCTGGCCGACACGGCGGATTCCCCCAGCGGCATCCTGCTCACCCACGACCGGCAGGCCGCCAGGCTCCGCTACAGCGAGGGGTGGAACACCGCGCTCGAAATCCCGGCCATTCCGGCGGGGACCGACCTGTTCCGCCAATGCTGCGAACGCACGGTCGTCGAACTCGACCCCGAGGGCGTGACCGCGCCGTTCTGGCTCGCCGTCGCCCTGCCCGATCCGCGCGCGAGCGGCCCGCTCGGCGTGGTGCTGCTCGGCCGGCCGCGCGTCGCGCAGCCGTTGCACCGCGAGATGGCGGCGCTGCTCACCGTGGTCGCCGGCGAGATCTCGCTGGTGATGGCGGAGCGGCAGGCCGCGGAAGCCCTGGCCGTCGCCCGCCGCTTCGAGGAAGCCGGCAAGCGCTTCGCCTTCGTCGCGCACGACATCAAGAACATCGCCAACCAGCTCGGGCTGCTGCTCGACAACTCCCAGCGCCACATGGCCGACCCGGAATTCCAGGCCGACCTGATCGGCACGGTCCGCGATTCGGTCGACAAGATCCGCGCGATGATCCGCCGCCTCGATCCGTCGGCCGCCGACCGGGCCGGCCGGCTCGACGTCGGCGCCCGCCTGCGGCATCTGCTCGCCCATCGCGGCAGGGTGGTGCTCGACGAGGGAGACGGTCACTCGATCGTCGCCATCGACCCGATCACGTTCGACATGATCGTCAACCATTTGCTGGACAATGCCCTGGAGGCCGGCACGGCGGCGCAGACCGTCATCGTCGCCCTGTCGCACGAGCCCGGCCGGGTGACGATCCGGGTCATCGACCAGGGCCGCGGGATGAGCGCGCATTTCGTGCGCGAGCGCCTGTTCAGGCCCTTCGCCTCGACCAAGGCCGCCGGCTTCGGGATCGGCGCCTTCCAGACGCGCGAACTGATCCTGCAGGCCGGCGGATCGCTCGACGTGGAGAGCGAGGAAGCGGCCGGCACCACCATGACGATCCGCCTGCCGACGGTCCACGAACCGGCGGCGGAACGCCTCGAAACGGCCGGCATCGATCATGAGTGAGCCCACCGTCCCCGAGCCGAGCCTGCTGATCGTCGAGGACGATCCGGGCCTGCGCCGGCAATATCGCTGGGCGTTCCCCGGCCGCACCGTCCTCGTCGCGGGCGACCGCGACCAGGCCATCGACCAGGCGCGCCGGGCGCGGCCCGAGGTCGCCATCATCGATCTCGGACTGCCGCCCGACCCCGACGGCATCAGCGAGGGGCTGGCCATCCTCGATGCGCTCTTCCGCGAGCTTCCGGCGATCAAGGTGATCGTGGCGACCGGCAACGGCCGCCGCGAGAACGCGCTGCTGGCGATCGGGCGCGGCGCCCACGACTTCTTTGAAAAGCCGGTCGATATCGAGATCCTGCGGATCATCGTCGACCGCGCCTTCCGGCTGGCCGCGCTGGAGCGGGAGAACCGCCGCCTCAGCAACATGGTGGGGCCGAGCCCGCTGCCGCGCGTCATCGCCGGCTCCGAGACCATGCTCAAGACCTGCCGGACGATCGAGAAGCTCGCGCCGGCGACCGCGCCGGTCCTGCTGCTGGGCGAAAGCGGCACCGGCAAGGAGATCCTCGCCCGGGCGCTACACGATCTCGGCCCCCGCGCGGACGGCCCCTTCATCGCGATCAATTGCGGCGCGATCCCCGAGCCCCTGCTGGAGTCCGAGCTGTTCGGGCACGAGAAGGGCGCCTTCACCGGCGCCATCAAGCAGACGCCGGGCCGGATCGAACTGGCCCAGGGCGGCACGCTCTTCCTCGATGAAATCGGCGACCTGCCGCTCGCCCTGCAGGTCAAGCTGCTGCGCTTCCTGCAGGAGGGCGTGATCGAGCGGGTGGGCGGGCGGCGCCCGATCCCGATCGACGCGCGGATCGTGTCCGCGACGCATCAGGATCTCGACGGGCTGGTCGCCGCCGGGCGGTTCCGGCTCGACCTGCTGTTCCGCCTGAATATCGTCAGCGTCAGGATCCCGCCGCTGCGCGAGCGCGGCGGCGACGCGGTCCTGCTGGCGCGCTTCTTTCTCCGGCGCTTCGCCCAGGACCAGAACCGTCAGGGACTCGCCTTCTCCGAGGCGGCGATCGCCGCGCTGATGCGGCATGGCTGGCCGGGCAACGTGCGCGAGCTGGAAAACCGGGTGCGCCGCGCCGTCATCATGGCCGAAGGCCAGCAGATCGAGGCGGCCGACCTCGACCTGGCGGACGGCGCGCTCGCGCCGCTGCCGGACCTGCGCTCGGCGCGCCGCGAGGCGGAGCGTGAAGCCGTCCAGCTCGCGCTGGCCCGGGCCGACGGCTCGATGGTCGCCGCGGCGAAGCTGCTCGGCATCAGCCGTCCCACCCTGTACGCGCTGATCGACAGCCTGGGCCTGAGCGATGACGTCAGGGCGGACCGCGCCGCCGACGCCGCCGACCCGTCCGGACCCGACGAGCCATGACCGCGCCATCGACGGTCAGGCCTGAACGCAATGCCGCACATGAACGCGAGAAGGGGCGCGCGATGATGAAACCAGCGTCGATCATGCGATCCGTCCGGTCGGTGACACTGTCACTGGCCGTGGCGGGGATGGCGGGATTCGCCCCCGCCGCCCATGCCGGGCAACCGCGCTCCTACCAGCGGGCGCAGGCGGCCGTGGCGCACGGCAAGCTGCTCGATGCGCGGCTCGACCTGCTGAACGCCGTCCGCCGGCATCCGCATGACGGCGCCGCGCACGCCCTGCTGGGCGAGGTCTCGCTCCAGCTCGGCGATGCCGTCTCGGCCGAGCGCGAGGCGCGCAAGGCCATCGCCGCCGGCTACCAGCCGAACCGCAGCCTGGCCCTGCTGCTGCGCAGCTACGTGGCCCAGGGCAGGTCGATCGCCCTGCTGCACGATTTCCCGATCGGCTCGGCCACCGGGGTCCACGCCGCCGTCATCGCCGTGGGGCGGGCGCGCGCCAACCTG
>NZ_AFPR01000308.1:0-537 GCF_000219295.1 Acidiphilium sp. PM | reverse complement strand
CCGCCGCATCGACCGAGATGAAGGTCAGCGCCCCGTCCCCCGCCGGATCGGCGATCGCGGCGAGGCAGTCCTCGACCAGTGCTGCGGCGGTGGTGCGCCCCGCTTCAAGGTCGCGGGCAAGACGGTCGAACGTGGGCAGGCGGGACTCTCTGTCGGTCATCGGGATCGGCTCTCCTGTGCGGCGTCGGCGCAAGTCTCGCCGCGCGGCGCGAAGCTGTCGAGACCCGGCAGGCGACCGGCGCGGCACGCCAGCGCACGGATCTGTGATTTGCAGCGCCCCCTGCCTATATTGGCGGCACGGGTTGGCGCTTTTTCCCACCACCACCGGCCCGCGGAGGTCCCTAATGAAGGGGTTGAAGATCTTTCGCACCATCCTGCTGGCGGCGGCCCTGTTCGCGGGGGCCGGGCTGTCCCTCGCCCCGGCGCGGGCGGCATCGCCGACGCCGCAGCAGATCCAGGCGCTGATCGCCGGCGGCCATCCCGACGCCGCACTGGCCGATCTGCGCGGCGCGCTGCGCGCCCATCCGCAGAGCGGCG
>NZ_AFPR01000309.1:0-4304 GCF_000219295.1 Acidiphilium sp. PM | reverse complement strand
GGCATCGCCAGCGCCATGAATGGCCTGCGCCGCCCGAAGCGCGAGCGGCTGAGGTCGGAGAGCCGCCCCACCATCGGGTCGATCACCACGTCGAAGATCCGCACCGCGGTCAGCACGATGCCGACGGTCGCGAGATCGAGCCGCATCGCGCCGGCCCAGAAATCCGGCAGGATCACCAGCAGCGGCAGGCCCAGCATGGCCAGCGGCAGGGCGGGGGCGGCATAGATCAGCCGCTTCCGCCGCGTCATCCGCGCGGCCAATCAGCCCCGCGCGATCAGGAACTGGCCGACATCGGTCCACCCGGCGCGGAACCCGGCCTCGCAATAGGCGAGATAGAATTCCCAGAGCCGCTTGAACCGCCCGTCATATTGCGGCGACATCCGCGCGATCCGCGGCCAGGCGGACTGGAACGCGTCCTGCCAGCGGGCCAGCGTCTCGGCATAGTCCTGGCCGAAATGGAACGCGTCGCGGAGCGCGAAGCCGGCGCGGGCGATCTCGGCGCGCAGCCGCGTGGGCGAGGGCAGCATGCCGCCGGGAAAGACATAGCGCTGGATGAAATCGGCCTTGCGGCGGTATTCCTCGAAATACCGGTCGGCGATGGTGATCACCTGCAGCGCGGCGAGCCCGCTCGGCGCCAGCCGGTCGCGCAGGGCGGCGAAATAGGCCGGCCAGAACGGTTCGCCCACCGCCTCGAACATCTCGATCGAGGCGATGCGGTCGAAGGTTTCGGGCACGTCGCGGTAATCCTGCAGCCGGAACTCCACCTGCCCGCCCAGCCCCGCCGCCGCGATCCGCGCCCGCGCATAGGCGAGCTGCTCGCGCGAGAGGGTGATGGCGGTGACATGGGCGCCGTAGTCCCGCGCCGCGATCTCGGCGAAGCCGCCCCAGCCGCAGCCGACCTCCAGCACCCGCATCCCCGGTTCGAGGCCGAGGGCGCGGCAGAGCCGGTGATATTTCGCGTCCTGCGCGGGTTGCAGCCCGGCCTGGCCCGGCGCGAACAGGGCGGCGGAATAGGTCATGCTGGGGTCGAGCCAGGCGGCGTAGAAATCGTTGCCGAGATCGTAATGCTCGGAAATGTTGCGCCGCGCGCCGCGCCGCGTGTTGGGCCGCAGCCGGTGGGCGAGGAAGCTCGCCGCCCGCGCCCAGAGCTTGCCGCGCAGCATGTCCTCCCAGCTTTCCTCGTTCAGCGTGCCGAGGCGCAGCACGTCGATCAGGCGGGGGCTGTCCCACCAGCCATCGAGATAGGCCTCGGCGAGGCCGAGACTGCCGCCGAAGGCGAGCCTCGCGATCATCCGCGCGTCGCGCACGATCATCGTCGCGGCCGGGCCGTGCGCGGCGCCGGCGAAATGGTGCACGGAGCCGTCCGGCAGCACCACTTCCAGCGTGCCCACGCGGATCATCCGCGCGATGCCGAGGCCGAGGCGCAGCCTGCGGTCGCGTGGCAGCGGCGGGGCGGAGAGGGCGGTGGCGTCGGTCATGCGGGGTCTCCTCGGACGATCGGCGGGTGGCCGTCTTTCGGCTCGCGGTGGAAGGTCGCGCCGCGCAGCAGGGTGAGCAGCGCCTGCCAGTGGATCGCGGCGATGATCTTGAGCGGCAGCAGCGGCATGCGCAGCACCTCGCGCAGCAGCGCGGCGTCGGTGGCGGGGCGGCGGATGAGCGCCATCGAGGCGGTCAGCCGCGGCGCCGGAGCGCCGTGGACGATGCGGATCGCGAAGCGGCGCCCGGGCGGGGTGAGGGTGAACTCGTAGCCGCCCTGCATGTCGAACAGCGGCGAGACGTGCATGCGCTTGGCCGCGCGCTGGCGAATCGGCGATCCCGCCGGTGCCGGGATCAGGTAGCCGATCTGGTCGCCGAACGTGTTCTTCACCTGGTGCAGCACGGCGCCGAGCCGGCCCTCCCGGTCGTAGCAGACATAGAAGCTGATCGGGTTGAACGCATACCCGAGGATACGGGGGATGGTGATCAAACGGATGCGGGCGGCGAAGGCGGAAAGTCCGGCATCGTCCAGCGCCGCTTCCACCCAGGGGCGCAGTGCCGAGCCGTCGCGCGGGCCGTGGTCGCGGTCGTGCAGGGCGATCAGGCCGAAGCGGTTGTGGCGGAAGACGCGGCTTGCGGCGGCGAAATCGTCGATCGCGTCGAGATCGATGTCGAGCATCCAGAGCCGGTAGGCGAAGGCGCGGCGCGGCTTCACGTGGCGGACATGGCGCAGCACGCCGGCATAGATCCCGGGTGGATTCACGGCGCCCCGTCCGCGCCCTGCCAGGATACGGGCAGGCCCATCGCCCGCGCCACCCGCGCGGCCGAGGCGATGCCGTCCTCGTGGAACCCCCAGCCGGTCCAGGCGCCGGCGAACCAGAGCCCGTCCCGCCCCTGGATCTCGCCGAGCCGTTCCTGCGCCGCCATCGCCGCCGCGTCGAATTGCGGATGGGCATAGTCGCGCACGCGCAGCACCGTCGCCGGATCGGGCTCGACCAGCGGGTTGAGGCTGACCAGCAGCGGCCGCTCCGAGCGCAGCCCCTGCAGCCGGTTCATCCAGTAGGTGACGCTGACGGCGCGGCCGTGATCGGCGGCGTCGCGGGCGAGATAGTTCCACGACGACCACACCGCCCGCCGCCGCGGCATCAGCGCCGTGTCGGTATGCAGCACGGCGCGGTTGGGCTGGAAGCGCACCGCGCCGAGGATCTCGCGCGTCTGCGGGGCGGGGTCGGCGAGCATCGCCAGCGCCTGGTCGGCATGGCAGGCGAACACCACCTCGTCGAACGTTTCTTCTCCCGCATCGGTGACGACGATGACACCCCCTTCCGCGCGCCGCACCTGCCGCACCGGCGCCGAAAGCCGCACCCGCCGGCCGAGCGTCGCCGCCACACGCTCGACATAGCGGCGCGAGCCGCCGGTCACCGTGCGCCATTGCGGCCGGTCGTTCAGCGTCAGCAGGCCGTGATTGTGGAAGAACCGGGCGAAATGCCGCGCCGGGAAGGCCCGCATCCCCTCGACCGAGGCGGACCAGATCGCCGCCCCCATCGGCAGGATGTGATCCTCGACGAAATCCCGGCCGTAGCCGTTGCGATCGAGCCAGGCGCCGAGCGATTCGTCGCCGGTCGCGTGCAGCAGCGACGGCGCCTCGCGGTTGAAGCGCATCACGTCGCGCAGCATGCGCAGGAAGCGCGGGCGGACCAGGTTGCGCCTCTGCGCGAAGAGCTGCGCCAGCGAGCCGCCGCCATATTCAAGCTCGCCCCCGCCGATCGACACGCCGAAGGACATGTCGGTGTCGTGGGTGGCGACGCCGAGTTCGCGGAAGAAGGCTTCGAGGTTCGGATAGTTGCGGTCGTTCAGCACGATGAACCCGGTATCGACGGCGATCTCCTGCGCGCCGAGCCGCACATGCTGGGTGTCGGCATGGCCGCCGAGCTGGCGCTCGGCCTCGAACAGCACGACATCCCGCCGCGCCCGCGCGAGCCAGGCCATCGCCATGCCGGCGATGCCGCCGCCGATCACGGCCAGCCGCGCGCCGCTCACGACGCCTTCCCGCTGATCGCGGCGAAGGCGGCGAGTGCGCGCTCGCGCCCCTCGGCGAGGTCGACGACGGGCCGCGGATAGCTCGCCCCGAGCCGTACGCCGGCGCCGCGCAGCACGATCTCCGGCGCCTCCCACGGCGCGTGGAGGTATTTGTCCGGCAGGTTGGCGATCTCCGGCACGAAACGGCGGACATAGGCGCCGTCCGGGTCGAATTTCCGCCCCTGCAACACCGGGTTGAAGATGCGGAAATAGGGCGCCGCATCCGCCCCGCTGCCCGCCACCCATTGCCACGAGGCCGCGTTCGAGGCCGCGTCGGCATCGACGAGACAGTCATGAAACCAGCGCTCCCCCGCCTGCCAGGGCAGCAGCAGGTGCTTGACCAGGAAGGAGGCGACGATCATCCGCACCCGGTTGTGCATCCAGCCGGTCTGCCAGAGCTGGCGCATCCCGGCATCGACGATGGGCACCCCGGTCCGCCCGTGCTGCCAGGCGGCGAGATCCGCCGCGCTTTCCCGCCAGGGCATGGCGGCGAATTGCGCCTTCATCGGCCGGGTCGCGAGGTCCGGCGTGTGCCAGAGCAGATAGGCGGCGAATTCGCGCCAGATCAGCTCCTTGAGGAAGGTCTGCCGCGCCGCGTCGCGCCCCGGTGCTGCCACCGCCGCGCGCCAGACCGCGTCGATCGCGATCTCGCCCCAATGCAGGTGCGGCGACAGGCCGGAGGTGCCGGCGATCCCCGGCAGGTCGCGCTGGCGGTCGTACTCGCCGAAGCCATCGGCGAGGAAGGCGTC
>NZ_AFPR01000310.1:0-1584 GCF_000219295.1 Acidiphilium sp. PM | reverse complement strand
GGAAATCGCGCAGATACTGGGCGAGATCGAGATTCGCGACCGCATAGGCGCGGGCGGTTTCGCCGAGGCGGGCGGCGAGGTCGCGCTCCTCCAGCATACGGAGCACGGCGTCGGCCACCGAATCGGGGTCGAGATTCGCGGCGACCAGGCCGGTTTCGCCATCGGCGATGAATTCGGTGACGGTCGGCGTGTCGCCGCCGACGATCGGCGCGCCGACCGCCATCGCCTCGCGCAGGCTCCAGGAGGCGACGAAGGGGTAGGACAGGTAGACATGCGCGTCCGACCGGCGGAGCAGGGCGATATGGTCCTCGTATTCGACGCGGCCGAGGAAATGCACGCGCGAGAGGTCGATCCGGCCGGCGAGTTCCTGCATCATCACGCCGCGCCAGTTGCCCTGCGGCGGCGGCGCGCCGTAGCTGATCTCGTCGCCGCCGACGAGGGAGACCACCACGTCGCTGCGGGCGGCGAGGATGCGCGGCAGGGCGCGCATGAAGGTGTGGAAGCCGCGATAGGGTTCGAGGTTGCGGGCGACATAGGTGATGAGCTTCTGCCGCGGCGCGACGCTGAGCGGGCCGACCTTCAGGGTGCGGCGGCGCAGGGCGGGATCGGGGCGGCAGATGCCGAGATCGACCCCCTCGCGGACGATGGAGAGCCGGCCGTGCATCCACGCGGGATAGGTGCTGCGCTGCCATTCGGTCGGCGTCTGGCCGTGCTGGCCGAGGGCGAAGGCGAGGTGGTTCACCCCGTTCTTCGCCCGCACCGCGCCGAAGCGCTCGGGCGGCATCGGGAATTCGGGATCGTAGTTCACGTCCGTCCCGTCGATCCGGTAGTAGAACTCGAAATAGCCGAGGATCGGCACGCCGGGAAACACGTCGCACAGGTTGAGCATCTCGCCCCAGCCGTGATGGCCGACGATGATGTCCGGCCGGAAGCCGAGGGCGCGGATCTGCATCGCCCCGGCATAGCCGGCCTCGGCGCGGCGCATCGCCATGTCGTATTCGCGGGCGGCGGGGTGGACGCCGTCCGGCACGCGGGGTGGCGCCGCGTAGGTGACCTTGCGCACGCCGGGAATGGCGTTGCGGTTCGGCTCGGTCATGAACACGATCTCGTGCCCGCCCTCGGCCAGCAGGTCGCGCACGATGTGCAGGTACTGGCCCGGAAAGTTCTGGTGGACGAAGAGGAACTTCACGGCGCGCCCCGGCTCAGCGGCGGCCGCGGGGGGCGGGTTTCGCCGCCGCGCGCGGCAGCAGGGTGACGCGCATCGACTCCAGCGCGGCCAGGCTCTCGGACTCGCAGGTTTCGTCGTTGCCGACCGGGCGGGTCTTCGAACCGTCGATGAAGGTTGCCTCGCAGCGCAGGTCGAACCGCTTCGCCGCCTCGCCCTGCAGGCGGACGCGGAAGCCGAGCAGCGGCAGCGCCATGCCGCGGCTGCCGCAATAGTGCCCGGCCTCGACCCAGGGGGAGAGCCAGCCGCGGCCGAGCACCGCCTGGTAGGTGAGGTCGGCCGGGTCGATGCCCTCGGGGGCGGCGATGGCGATGCCCTCGATCCAGTGGCCGGACCCGGCTTCGCCCAGCCAGTCGCCG
>NZ_AFPR01000311.1:0-4388 GCF_000219295.1 Acidiphilium sp. PM | reverse complement strand
GGCCGCGCGCCGGAGGCCGCCTTCCGCCTCGTCAAGACCCTGCCCGTCGCCTCCGGCATCGGCGGCGGCTCGGCGGATGCCGCGGCGGCGCTGCGCCTGCTCGCGGCGCGCTGGAACGTTGCCATCCCGCCCGATCTCGCCCTCGCCCTCGGCGCCGACGTCCCGGTCTGCCTCGCCCGCCGCCCGGCGCGGATGTCCGGCATCGGCGAAATCCTCGCCCCCGCGCCCGACCTGCCGGAATTCGGCCTCGTGCTGGTCAATCCCGGCGTCGCGGTCTCCACCCCGGCGATCTTCCGCGCCCGCGCCGGCGAATTTTCCCCGCAAGCCGACCTGCCCCCGGCCTGGCCCACCGCCGGGCGCATGGCCGCCGACCTCGCCCGCCTCGGCAACGACCTGCAAGCCCCCGCCATCGCCCTCGCCCCCGTCATCGCCGATGTCCTCGCCGCGATCGCGGCCGCCGAGTCCTGCCTGCTGGCGCGGATGAGCGGCTCGGGGGCCACCTGTTTCGGCCTGTTCCCCGATGCCGACGCCGCCCGCCGCGCCGCCGCCGGCCTCGCCCGCGACGGCTGGTGGTGCTGGGGCGGGGCCGGGCAGATGGCGCCGGCGCAGGGCTGAACCCGCGCCGCCCCGGTTGCATCCCCCGGCGGGGACGGGCAAGACGCGGCAAGACGGAGCACGAACCATGCGCGCAGGCATCATCCTCTTCCCCGGCATCAACCGCGAACGCGATATCGCCATCGCGCTGGAGGCGAGCCTCGGCGCCAGGCCGCGCCTCGTCTGGCACCGCGAGACCGACCTCGCCGGGCTCGACCTCGTGGTGATCCCCGGCGGCTTCTCCTATGGCGACTACCTGCGCTGCGGCGCGATGGCGGCGCAGTCCCCGGTGATGCGCGCCGTGGTCGAGCACGCGAAGCGCGGCGGCTACGTGCTCGGCGTCTGCAACGGCTTCCAGATCCTCACCGAGGCGCAGCTCCTCCCCGGCGCGCTGCTGCGCAATGCCGGGCTGCGCTTCCTCTCGATGGACTGCCGCCTCCGCGTCGAGCGCAACGACACGGTCTTCGCCGGCCGATACGAAAAAGGCGCCGTCTTCCGCGCCCCGATGGCGCATGGCGACGGCAACTACATCGCCGATCCCGAAACGCTCGACCGCCTGGAAGGCGAGGGGCTGGTCGCCTTCCGCTATGTCGATGCGACCGGCGCGGCGACCGAGGCCGCCAATCTCAACGGCTCCGCCCGCAACATCGCCGGCATCTACGCGCCCGGCCTGCGCATTCTCGGCCTGATGCCGCACCCGGAAAACCTGGTCGACCCGGCCACCGGCGGCACCGACGGCAAACCCCTGTTCGACAGTCTCAACGCCATCGGGAGGGCGGCATGAACCCCACCGTGATCGACGCCGCGCTGGCCCGCTCCTTCGGTCTGGCCGCCGAGGAATACGACCGCGTCCTCGCCATCATGGGCCGGGTGCCGACGCTCACCGAGCTCGGCATCTTCTCGGTCATGTGGTCCGAGCACTGCTCCTACAAATCCTCCCGCATCTGGCTGAAAACGCTGCCGACCACCGCCCCCTGGGTCATCCACGGCCCCGGCGAGAATGCCGGCGTGGTCGATATCGGCGAGGGCAGGGCGGCGATCTTCAAGATGGAGAGCCACAACCACCCGAGCTTCATCGAACCCTACCAGGGGGCGGCGACCGGCGTGGGCGGCATCCTGCGCGACGTCTTCACCATGGGGGCCCGCCCGGTCGCCAACCTCAACGCGCTGCGCTTCGGCGATCCGTCGCTGCCGGTGACGAAGCGGGTGGTCGATGGCGTGGTCCGCGGCATCGGCGGCTACGGCAACTGCGTCGGCGTGCCCACCGTCGGCGGCGAGACCAATTTCCACCCCTCCTACAACGGCAATCCGCTGGTCAACGCGATGACCGTCGGCATCGCCGATCAGGACCGCATCTTCCTCTCGGCGGCCGCCGGCATCGGCAACCCGGTCGTCTATGTCGGCTCGAAGACGGGGCGCGACGGCATCCACGGCGCCACCATGGCCTCCGCCGAATTCGGCGCCGACGCCGAGGAAAAGCGCCCCACCGTGCAGGTCGGCGATCCCTTCATCGAGAAGCTGCTGATCGAGGCCTGCCTCGAACTGATGGCGACCGACGCCATCGTCGCGATCCAGGACATGGGCGCCGCCGGCCTCACCTCCTCCTCGGTCGAGATGGCGGGGAAGGGCGGCGTCGGCATCGAGCTCGACCTCGATTCCGTCCCCCAGCGCGAGGCCGGCATGTCCGCCTACGAGATGATGCTCTCCGAGAGCCAGGAGCGCATGCTCATCGTCCTCAAGCCCGGCCGCGAGGCCATGGCCCGCGCCATCTTCGAGAAATGGGAGCTCGACTTCGCCGTCATCGGCCGCATCACCGACACCGGCCGCATCGTGGTGAAGCACCAGGGCCGGGTCGAGGCCGATATCGAGCTCGCCCCGCTGGCCGACCAGGCGCCGCTCTACGAGCGCCCCTGGGTGGAACCCGCGAAACCCGCCCCGCTCGGCCCGGTCGACAGCCCGCTCCCGCCGGGCGCCGCCCTGCTCGCCCTGATCGGCTGCCCCGACCTCGCCTCCCGCGCCTGGATCTGGAACCAGTATGACGGCACCGTCGGCGGGCAGACGCTGCGCCGCCCCGGCCAGGCCGACGCCGCCATCGTCCGCATCGAGGGCAGCCGCCGCGCCCTGGCGCTGACCACCGACTGCACGCCGCGCTACTGCGCCGCCGACCCCGAGACCGGCGGCGCGCAGGCCGTCGTCGAATCCTGGCGCAACATCACCGCGACCGGCGCCACCCCCCTCGCGGTGACCGACAACCTGAATTTCGGCAACCCGGAAAAACCCGCGATCATGGGGCAGATCGTCGCCGCCATCCGCGGCATGGGCGAAGCCTGCCGCGCGCTCGACTACCCGATCGTCTCCGGCAACGTCTCCCTCTACAACGAGACCGAGGGCACCGCGATCCTGCCCACCCCGGCGATCGGCGGCCTCGGCGTGATCGACGACGGCGCCGCCGCCACCGGCATCGCCCTCGCCCCCGGCCTCGACCTCGTGCTGATCGGCGAGACGAGCGGCGAACTCGGCGCCTCGCTCTTCCTCCGCGAAATCCTTGGCCGCGAGGATGGCGCGCCGCCCGCGCTCGACCTCGCGGCCGAGAAGCGCAACGGCGATTTCATCCGGGGCAGAATCCGAGCCGGCGCCATCGCCGCCTGCCACGACGTGTCGGATGGCGGCCTGCTCGTCGCCCTCGCCGAAATGGCCCTCGCCGGCGACACCGGCATCGCGCTGGCCGCGATCCCCGCGGGCATCGCCCCGCACGCGTTCTGGTTCGGCGAGGACCAGGCCCGCTACGTCGCGGCGACGGCGGATGGCGCCGCCCTGATCGCCGAAGCCGCCGCCGCCGGCATCCCCGCCCGCCCCCTCGGCCGCAGCGGTGGCGATCATTTGACAGGCCCGGACGGCATCGCCATATCACTGTCGGAAATCCGTGCCGCGCACGAAGCCTTCTTCGCGCGCTGGTTCGCCTGAACGACGAGGACACTCCCCATGGCCATGTCGGCCGCCGAAATCGAGGACATGATCAAGTCCGCCCTGCCGGACGCGCGGATTACCGTGGAAGACCTCGCCGGCGATGGCGAGCACTATGCCGCCACCGTCGTCAGCGAGCAGTTCCGCGGCCTCTCGCGGGTGCGCCAGCACCAGCTCGTCTATGCCGCCCTGCAAGGGCGGATGGGCGGCGTGCTGCACGCCCTCGCGCTGCAGACCTCGGCGCCCGAGTAACGCCCGGCGCCCTTTTTCCCCAGGAGACATCCCATGAGCCAGGCCACCGAAAATCCGGCCTTCGCCAGCATCAAGACCGCCGTCGAGGAAAACCCCGTCATGCTCTTCATGAAGGGCACGGCGATGTTCCCGCAATGCGGCTTCTCCGCCCGCGTGGTGCAGATCCTCACCCACATGGGCGTGCCCTTCAAGACCGCGAACGTGCTCGAGGACCCCGAGCTGCGCGACGGCATCAAGCAGTTCTCCAACTGGCCGACGATCCCGCAGCTCTACGTCAAGGGCGAGTTCGTCGGCGGCTGCGACATCGTGACCGAGATGTTCCAGTCCGGCGAGCTGCAGACGCTGTTCGACCAGAACGGGATCGCCAGGACCGGCGCCTGACCGCTTGCGGCGGGGCGTGACTCTCCCGCGCCGACCGGGAGGTTGCGGCCATGCCGCGTGAAGGCCGCCGCCGCTTCGGCTTCGTCACCGACGAGTGGCCGCGCGCGGGTGCCGCCGGCCATCTCGCCTACAATCACGCGCTGATCGCCCATCTGCGCGAGGCCGGGCACACGGTCGATCTCTATCTCACCCGGCCG
>NZ_AFPR01000312.1:0-1463 GCF_000219295.1 Acidiphilium sp. PM | reverse complement strand
GGCCTGGGCGCCGGCGGAGGCGCGGGCCCGGGCGGTGGCGGGGACGAACATTCTCTCCGCCGCCGGGATGGTCGCGGCGAGCCTGATCCTGACCGCGCTGCTGCACGCGGGCGCCGGGCCCCGCGCGCTGTTCGCGGGGCTCGGGGCGATCGCGCTCAGTCTCGCGCTGGCGGCGCGCCGGTAAAGTTCGCCGGGCGCTTCTCGCGGAAGGCGGCGACACCCTCGGCGAAGTCCGGCGTGCGGCCCATGCGGCGTTGCAGGTCGCGCTCGAGATCGAGCTGGGCGTCGAGCCCGTTGGCGCCGGCGGCGTTGAAGGCCGCCTTCATCGCGGCGAGCGCCTGGGTCGGGCGGGAGGCGAGATCGGCCGCGACCGCGAGGGCGGCGGCGAGGAAGCCCTCGTCGGGCAGGCAGCGCCAGATCAGGCCCCAGTCGGCGGCCTGGCGGGCGGTGATGGTCTCGCCCAGCATGGCGAGGCCGCGGGCGCGGGCATCGCCCACCGCGCGGGGGAGGAAATGGGTGCCGCCGGCATCCGGGATCAGGCCGATGCGGATGAAGGCCTGGGTGAAATTCGCCGACTCGCAGGCGAGCACGATATCCGCCGCGAGGGCGAGATTGGCGCCCGCGCCGGCGGCGACGCCGTTGACCGCGGCGACGATCGGCTTCGGCAGGGCGCGCATGCGGCGGACCAGCGGATTGTAGTGCCGGTCGATCGAGGCGCCGAGATCGCGCGGGCCGCCGCCGAGGGACTGGTTGAGATCGGCGCCGGCGCAGAACCCCCTGCCCTCGCCGGTCAGCAGCACGGCGCGGACCGAATCGTCCGCCTCGATGGCGGCGAAGGCGGCGGCGAGCGCCTCGTGCACCGCCTCGTTCAGCGCGTTCAGACGGTCGGGCCGGTTGAGCTTCAGCACCCGCACCGCTCCGACGCTTTCCACGATCAGCTCTGCCGCCATTCCTGTTCCTCCCTGCGTTCCGGGCGACTAGTGTGCGCCGGTGCGCCGAGTATGGCGAGAACTGACGCTTACGGCAATAAGGAGACGAAATGAGCATCTCGATCGCGATCCATGGCGGGGCGGGCACGATGCGGGCGGCGGACATGACGCCGGAGATGGCGGAGGCGCGGCACGAGGGGCTGCGGCGGGCGCTGCGCGCGGGCTGGGACGTGCTGAGCGAGGGCGGCTCGGCGCTGGACGCGGTGGCGGCGGCGGTGGTGATGCTGGAGGACGATCCGCTGTTCAATGCCGGGCGCGGGGCGGTGCTGACCGATGCCGGCACGCTGGAGATGGACGCCGCGATCATGAACGGGGCGGATCGCGCGGCGGGGGCGGTGGCCGGGATCTGCGGGCCGGTGAACCCGGTGCTGGCGGCGCGGGCGGTGATGGAGACGACGCCGCATGTGCTGATGATCGGCGACGGCGCGCTGGCGGTGGCGCGGGCGGCGGGGCTGGAATTCGAGACCGAGGCCT
>NZ_AFPR01000313.1:0-12446 GCF_000219295.1 Acidiphilium sp. PM | reverse complement strand
CCGGCGTGTTCGGCATGGCGCGCACGATGGCGCCGCCCGGAAAGCGGCCGGCCAGCCAGTTGATGGTGATTCCCGCCATGATCGAGACGATGACGGCCTCGCCGGCGAACCGCGCCAGCCCGTCCACCGCCGCTTCCGCCATCTGCGGCTTGACCGCGAGGATCACCGCGCCCGGCGCGAAACCGGCCGGGACCGCCCCGATGGAGGGCACGACCTCGACCCCGTCACCCGCCAGCGCCTGCGCCTCGGCGCCCGGGTCGATGACGACGACGCGGGAGACGCCGCGCTCGCGCCAGCCGGCGAGCATGGCCGAGCCCATCTTGCCGCCGCCCAGAAGCAGCAGCGGCGGCAGCACCGCGTCGGTCATGCCTCGCCCGCGCACTCCAGCATGGCCGCGGCCAGCGCCTCGTCCGGCGTCTTGCCGCCCCACAGCACGAACTGGAAGGCGGGGAAGAACCGCTCGCATTCCGACACCGCGATATCCACCATGTCCTCGACGCTTTCGGCCGAGGCGCCGCCGGCGCCGCGCAGCAGCACCGAATGGCGGAACACCGGCATGCCGTCGTCATGGTCCATGCCGAAATGGCCGATCCAGAGCTTCTCGTTCGCCCGGGCCAGCAGCTCGTACAGCGCGCCGCGCCGGCGTTCCGGCGCCTTGAGGTCGAAGGTGCAGGAGAAATGCATCACCGAGATCTCGTGCGACCACGAGAAATAGAGCCCGTAGTCGCACCAGCGCCCGGGCGCCTCGGCCGCCATTTCGCTGTCGCTCCGGCGGTCGAACGCCCAGTCGTTCGCGGCGACGACCTGCTCGACGATATCCAGCGGATTGCTGACGGTTTCGGGGGATTCAGTGGCCAGGGAGGTCATAGAGGATCTCCTCCTTGAGTGCGGGAGCCAAGCCGGAGGCGGCGAGCCGGTTGCCGACCGGCGGATGACCGCTCCGAATCGGAGTGTACCGTAAGTTCATGTGGCGCCGCAATCGAACTCTACAATCCCACGATAAACAAACGATAAAACCCGCCGTGAGGGGCGGGTTTCATGCAGTTCTCGCTATGAGTGCGGCGAGGATCAGGCCGATTTCGCCTCGCGCCGGGCCGCCGCCTTCGCCACGCGGCGCTTCAGGGTGCGCGCCTCGTCGGTCAGCTTGCGGTTCGGCGTGTCCAGCAGGAACGCGTCCAGCCCGCCCTTCTGCTCGATCGTCGCGAGGCCGCGCGGCGTCACCCGCAGCTTGACCGAATGGCCCAGCGCGTCGGACTGCAGCGCGCTGTCCTGCAGGTTCGGCAGGAACCGGCGGCGCGACTTGTTGTTCGCGTGGCTCACATTGTTGCCGGAGAGCACGCTTTTGCCGGTGATGTCGCAGCGACGGGTCATGACGAAAACCTCGATCCAGAAAGCCGGCGTGCCGGCCAGAAGCGGAGACGGAACACGAAAACACGTCCCGCGCCATGGACCCCACGGCGCGGCGTTGCGGCTATATCGCCAAATCCGGCGTCCGGGTCAAGCGCCGGCCGGGCCAGCTATTCCGCATAGATCATTTTCCGGGTCATGCCGCCATCGGCGACGAACTCGGCGCCGGTGCAGAACCCCGAGTCCGGCCCGAGCAGGAAGGCGGCGAGCGCCGCGATGTCCGCCACGGTGCCGACGCGCCCGGCAGGGTGCTGCGCGTGGTCGGACGGGGCGATCGGGTATTTCCCGGTATCGATCCAGCCGGGGCTGATGCAGTTCACCCGCACATCCGGCCCGAGCGAGACGGCAAGCGCATGGCTGAGCGCCACGATCCCGCCCTTCGCCGCGGCGTAGCTCTCGGTGTCCGGCTCGGACATGTGCGCCCGCGTCGAGGCGATGGTGACGATGGCGCCCCTCGCCGCGCGCAGCATCGCCTCCGCCCCGCGCACGAGGAGAAAGATGCTGGTCAGGTGGGTGTCGATCACCGCGCGCCATTCGGCGAGGCCGAGCGCGCCGATCGGCTTGCGGATCATGAACCCGGCATTGCAGACCAGCCCGTCGAGCCGGCCCTCATGCGCCGCGACGCCCTCGATCAGCCGGGCGACATCCGCCTCGTCGGCGACGTCGCAGCGCACGAGGCGCACCCCGTTGGGCGGTGTCAGGCCCTCGATGTCGCGATCGGCGGCGACCACGCGCCAGCCGCGCCCGGCGAGATGCGCGCCGATCGCGGCCCCGATGCCGCGCCCGCCGCCGGAGATCAGCGCCACCCGGCCCGTCATCGCAAGTGCCCCGTCGCGCCGCCCGTCACGCCGCGCCCGCGACCTTCGACTTGAGCTGCCCGCAGGCGGCGAGGATGTCCTGCCCGCGCGGGGTGCGCACGGGGGCGGCATAGCCGGCGTCCATCACGATGTTGGCGAAGCGGCGAATGGCGTTGCCGCTCGATGTTTCGTAGGTCGAGCCCGGCCAGGGGTTGAACGGGATCAGGTTCACCTTGGCCGGGATGCCGTCGATCAGCTCGACCAGGCGGCGGGCATCGGCCTCGCTGTCGTTGATGCCCTTGAGCATCACGTATTCGAAGGTGATCCGCCGCGCGTTCGAGGCGCCGGGATAGCGCCGGCAGGCGGCGATCAGCTCGGCGATGTTGTATTTGCGGTTGAGCGGCACGATCACGTCGCGCACGTCGTCGGTCACGGCGTGGAGCGACACGGCGAGATTGACGCCGAGTTCCGCCCCCGCCCGGTCCATCATCGGCACGACGCCGGAGGTCGAGAGCGTGATCCGCCGGCGCGACAGGCCGATGCCCTCGCCGTCCATCACGATCTTCATCGCCTTGGCGACGTTCTCGTAATTGTAGAGCGGCTCGCCCATGCCCATCAGCACGATGGTGGAGAGCAGCCGCGGCGTCTCGCCCTTCGGGCTCGGCCATTCGCCGTAGGCGTCGCGCATCGCCATGAACTGGCCGACGATCTCGGCGGCGGAGAGGTTGCGCGTCAGCCGCTGGGTGCCGGTGTGGCAGAACCGGCAGGACAGCGTGCAGCCCACCTGCGAGGACAGGCACACGGCACCTCGATCCTCGGTGACATCGGGGATGTAGACGGTCTCGACCGCCTCGTGGTCGCGGAAGCGGAACAGCATCTTGCGCGTCTCGTCGGCGCTGAGATGGTCCGCCGCCACTTCGGGCCGGCCGATGGCGAACCGTTCGGCGAGCTTCGCGCGCAGGGGCTTGGCGATATTCGCCATCGCGGCGAAATCGGTCACGCCCTGGTGGTAGATCCAGTGCCAGAGCTGCTTGGCGCGGAAGGGTTGCTCGCCGATCTCGGCCATCGCCGCGGCGAGTTCCTCGCGCGAGAGGCCGACGAGGTCGCGCCGCCCGTCCGCCAGCTCGTTCGAGGGCGGGGCGAACAGCGCGGCCTTGGCGAGGATGCGCGCCCGCGCCGCCTCGTCCAGCCCGTCCGTCGCCGGCGCGTCCGCGCGCATCGCCGCCGTCACCCGGTCAGGACTTCGCCTTGTGCCCGGCCGGCGGGCAGGCCTTGACGATCGCCTTGTAGGCATCGCCGAACCCGTCGAGGCTGAACGTGTCGCTCACCGCCTTCGCCCCCTTGCCCGTGCTCGCCACGGCCGAGGCGCCGCCGAGGAACGCCTTCACCGTCGCCGGGCCCTTGAGCGCGTAGGCCATGTTGTCCTTGGTGAAGAATTTCAGCGCGGCGCCGCCGACCTTGACCGTCACGTCCTGCTTCTTGGCGTAGGTGACGCCCTGGCTGAGCGAGATCTCGTCGCGGAACGTCGCGCGTTCGGCCACGGTGAGCATCGCCGGCGCGGTCTTCGACCCCTTCTCCGGCTTGGCCGTGGCGAAGGCGTAGCAGACCATGTCCGGGCCGGTGCCGTAGGTCGCCGCCGTCCAGGCCTTGAACGTGCCGAGCGGCTTCGGCTGGTCGGCGGCCCTGGCCGCGAGGGGCGCGACGAGCGGCAGGGCGATCGCGGCGCCGAAAAGGTATGCGGTGGATTTTTTCATGAGCACGAGCCTTACGCCGGCACCCGGCCGGCCGCAAGCGGCGAGACGCGGCCGGCGGGCCGCGAACGGCCCGGCCGGCCGAAGCACGCCGGTCAGTGATGGTCGTAGCGGATGCCGATATCGACCTGGCGCAGCGCCTCGTACACCGCCCGGAGCGCTGCGATGCGATGCCCGCCCTTGTCGCGGTCGGCGATCTGCAACTGGTGGCGCGCGGCGAGCAGCGCCCGGCGCGCCTGCATCATGTGCCCCTGATATTCGGCCTGGGCGACACCGCCGGCAAGACCGCCGGCGATCAGCGCGCCGCCGAGGATCGCCGCGAATTGCTTGCGCGAAATGTTCATCACGTCGGAACTCCCCATGGTTGACGAGAGTGCTACAAGAGGCGACGAAGATGACCGGATCGCGGCGGTCCTGTGACATTCCGGTGAATTCTTGCCGGCGCGTTCTGGCCGGTGAACGCCGGCCAGTGAGCCCGGGCGCCGCGCCGGCCCCGACACCACGGAGGTTCCAGAGGGATGCGCCACCGCCGCACCGCCGCCACGACCCGCCTCGCGGCCCTGCTGATCGCCTGCGGCGCCCTCGCCGGCTGCGCCGGCGGCGGCCAGACCGCCTATTACCGCAAGAACCCGCATGCGCTGATGCGCCAGGTGGTCCGCTGCGAGAACAATGGCGGCGCGCTGGCCAACACCCCGCATTGCCGCGAGGTGCTGCGCATCAATAACAGCCTATTCTGAGACGCCGCCGAAACGCGCGATCAGCGACGAGGTGTCCCAGCGCCGCCCGCCCATCTGCTGCACATCGGCGTAGAACTGGTCGACCAGCGCGGTGAGCGGCAGCCGCGCCCCGGTTTCCTTCGCCTGGGCGAGGCAGATGCCGAGGTCCTTGCGCATCCAGTCCACCGCGAAGCCGAAATCGAATTTCTTCTCCGTCATCGTCTTCCAGCGGTTTTCCATCTGCCAGCTCTGCGCAGCACCTTTCGAGATCGCGCCGATCACCTTCGCCGCGTCGAGCCCGGCGGCCTCGGCGAAATGCAGCCCCTCGGCGAGGCCCTGGACGACGCCGGCGATGCAGATCTGGTTGACCATCTTGGCGAGCTGCCCGGCCCCGTGCGGCCCGATATGGCTGATATTCGCGCCGTAGCAGCCGACCACCGGCTTCGCCCGCTCGAAATCCGCCGCCTCGCCGCCCATCATCACCGTGAGCTTGCCGTTCTCCGCCCCGGCCTGGCCGCCGGACACCGGCCCGTCCATCACGCCGAAACGCCCGCCGGCGGCCTCCGCCAGCTCGCGCGCCACCGTGGCCGAGGCCGTGGTGTGGTCGACGAACAGCGCGCCCTCCTTCATGCCGGCGAAGGCGCCATCCGGCCCGATCGTCACCGAGCGGAGATCGTCGTCGTTGCCGACGCAGCAGAACACGAAATCGGCCCCCGCCGCCGCCTCGCGCGGGGTCGGCGCCGCCGTGCCCTTGTGCTGCTTCGCCCAGGCCTCGGCCTTGGCGTGGGTGCGGTTGTAGACCGTCACCTCGTGCCCGCCGGCGGCCAGATGCCCCGCCATCGGATAGCCCATCACCCCAAGCCCGATGAACGCCACCTTCGCCATTCTTTTGCTCCTTCCCTGAAATTCCGTTCAGCCGGCGGCGCCCGCCGCGATCAGCCGGTCGATCTCGGCGGCCGGATAGCCCAGCTCCGCCAGCACGTCCCGCGTGTCCGCGCCGGGCGCCGGCACGTCGCGCCGCGCCGTGCTGCGCGCCCCGTCCATGCTGATCGGCAGGCCCGGCAGGCCGATTTTCCGCCCGTCCGGCAGGCTGACCTCGACCAGCCCGCCCGACTCCCGCAGGTGCGGATCGGCGAACAGGTCCGCCGGCTTCGCGATCGGCGCGAAGGGCAGGCCCAGCCGTTCGCAGCGCGCGACCAGATCCGCCGCGCTGAATTGCGCGAAGGCGGCGGCGATCACCGGCAGGGTGCGCGGGCGCGCCGCCCGCCGCTCGGCCTGCGTCGCCAGCCCCGGATCGTCGGCCAGCGCGGCCAGCCCGAACTCGGCGCACAGCACCTTCCACTGCGTGTCGGTAACGACGCCGATGAAGATCTGCTGCCCGTCCTTCGTGTTGAAGATGTCATAGACCGGCCAGGCCACGTCGCGCGCGCTCATCGGCGCCGGCTCGACGCCGGTGATGGCCGCCTGCGCCATGTGCTGCGCCATCAGCATCGCGACGCTCTCGAACAGGCCGGACTGCACGTGCTGGCCGCGCCCGGTCCGCTCCCGCTCGGCGAGGGCGGCGAGCACCGCGATGGCGCCGTAGCTGCCGCCCATGATGTCGATCACCGAGGCGCCGGCCCGCAGCGGCCGGCCGATCGGCCCGGTCATGTAGGCGAGGCCGCCCATCATCTGCACCACCTCGTCGAGCGCGGTGCGGTGTTCGTACGGCCCGGGCAGGAAGCCCTTGAGCGAGCAGTAGATGAGCCGCGGGTTTTGCGCGGCGCAGGCCGCGTAGCCGAGGCCGAGCCGCTCCAGCGCGCCGGGGCGGAAATTCTCGGTCAGCACGTCGGCCCGCGCCACCAGGTCCCGCGCCACTTCGAGCCCCTCGGGCGATTTCAGGTCGAGCATGACGCTGCGCTTGTTGCGGCTCGCCATGGTGAAGAAGCCGATTCCCGAGCCGGTCAGCCGGCGGGTGTTGTCGCCGTCCGGCATCGGCTCGATCTTCACCACGTCGGCGCCGAGATCGCCGAGGATCAGCCCGGTCGTCGGCCCCATCACCATGTGCGCGAACTCGACGACGCGCAGCCCCGCCAGCGGTGTGCCGCTCATGCCGCGCCCCTCACGCCGCCTGGCGATAGGTGCGCGGAATGCCCGCCTTCGCGACCTGCCCATGCATCGGCTCGGCCGGCAGCCCCTCGTGCAGCAGGCGCCGCGCGGCGATCAGCGCCGCAAGGTCGATGCCGGTGCCGAAGCCCATGCTCTCCAGCATGAACACGAGATCCTCGGTGACGATGTTGCCCGACGCCCCGGGCGCGAACGGGCAGCCGCCGAGCCCGGCGAGGGCGGCGTCGAAATCCCTGATCCCGACCTCGAGCCCGGCCAGCGCGTTGGCGAGGCCGAGGCCCATCGTGTCGTGCAGGTGCAGCCCGCGCAGCGCCGGGCCGATCTCGCGCCGCACCGCCCGCACGACCGACTTGATCTGCGCGGGGTTGGCGTAGCCCACCGTGTCGGCGAGGCCGATCTGCTCCACCCCCGTCTCCGCGAGTGCGGCGGCGATGCGCACCACCTCGCGCTCGGGCACCACGCCGTCGATCGAGCAGCCGAAGGCGGTCGAGCAGGCGACCTCGATTTCCGCCGGATTGCCCGCGCTTTCCATCCACTCGACGATCTGGCCGACCACCGCCACCTGCTCGTCCGGCGCGCGGTTCAGGTTGGCGCGCGAATGCCCCTCGCTCACCGAGACCGGAATGCTGACCCGGTGCGCCCCGGCCGCCACCGCCGCCTGCGCCCCGCGCAGGTTCGGCGCCAGCGCGACGACGACGAGGCCCGGAATCTCCTTCGCGAAGCGGACCACCGCCTCGGTATCCGCCATCTGCGGGATGAGCTTCGCCGGCACGAAACTGCCGACCTCGATCTCCTTCACCCCGGCCTTCGCCAGGGCGGCGATCCAGTCGCATTTCGCCCCGGTCTCCATTCTCGACTTCGCCATCTGCAGCCCGTCGCGCGGGCCGACCTCGCAGATCATCACATGCTCGCTCATGGCCGCAATCTGCGCCCACAGCACCGCCGGGACAAGCCCCGCGCCGCCGGGTTTGGCAGGGCGCGCCGGCAATGCTACGAACCCGCGCGATGACCGCCGTGACCCCATCGCCGAAGGCCGCCGAGGCCGCCACCAACGGGCTCGTGCTCGCCCTGCCCAAGGGCCGCATCCTGAAGGAATGCGCGCCGCTGCTCGCCGCCGCCGGCATCGCGCCCGAGCCGGACTATGCCGACGAGAGCAGCCGGCGGCTGCGCTTCCACACCGCGATCCCCGAGCTCGACGTGATCCGCGTGCGCAGTTTCGACGTCGCCACCTTCGTCGCCTTCGGCGCCGCCGAGATCGGCATCTGCGGCGCCGACGTGCTGATGGAGTTCGACTATCCGGAAATCTACGCGCCGCTCGACCTCGGCATCGGCGCCTGCCGCATCGCCGTCGCCGAGCCGGCGGACGCGGCCGGGCGCACCGATTTCGGCCGCCTCTCGCGCGTGCGCGTCGCCAGCAAATACCCCAACATCACCCGCCGGCATTTCGCCGCGCGCGGCATCCAGGCCGAGATCGTGGCGCTGAACGGCGCGATGGAGCTGGCCCCCGGCCTCGGCCTGTCGCGCCTGATCGTCGACCTGGTGCAGACCGGCTCGACGCTGAAGGCCAATGGCCTGGTCGAGACCGAGACCATCGCCCATGTCACCTCGCGGCTGATCGTCAACCGCACCGCGCTGAAGACGCGGCCGGAGGAAATCGCCCACTGGATCGCCCGCTTCCGCGACGCGCTGGCCGCCGCATGATCCGCCGTCTCCACACCGCCGAACCGGGCTTCGCCGCCGCCCTCGCCGCCCTGGCCAGCGACCGCGCCAGCGCCACCGACGTCGCCGCCCCGGTCGCCGCGATCATCGCCCGCGTGCGCGCCGAGGGCGACGCCGCGCTGATCGACCTCACCCGCCGCTACGACCGCTTTCCCATCACGCCCGAAACCCTGCGGGTGAGTGCCGCCGAGATCGACGCCGCCTGCGCCCGCGTCGGCGCCGAACAGCTCGAGGCGATCGACCTCGCCGCGACCCGGATCGAGGCGTTCCACCGCGCCCAGCTGCCGCGGGACATCGGCTTCACCGATGCCGCCGGCGCGCGGCTCGGCCTGCGCTGGGGGCCGCTCGACGCCGTCGGGCTCTACGTGCCGGGGGGCAAGGCGTCCTACCCCTCCTCGGTGCTGATGAACGCGATTCCCGCCCGTGTCGCCGGCGTCGGGCGGATCGCGATGTGCGTGCCGACGCCGGATGGGCAGATGAACGACCTCGTCCTCGCCGCCGCGCGGCGCGCCGGGGTGGCGGAGATCTACCGCGTCGGCGGCGCGCAGGCCGTCGCCGCCCTCGCCTACGGCACCGCCACCATCGCCCCGGTCGATCGCATCGTCGGGCCGGGCAACGCCTTCGTCGCCGAGGCGAAGCGGCAGGTGTTCGGGCAGGTCGGCATCGACTCCATCGCCGGCCCCTCCGAGGTGCTGATCATCGCCGATGCCGGGCAGGACCCGTGGCGCGTCGCCCTCGACATGATCGCCCAGGCCGAGCATGACGAGGCGGCGCAGTCGCTCCTCGTCACCGACGATGCGGCGCTGGCCGAGGCCGTCGCCGCCGAACTCGCCCGCGCGCTGGAAACCCTGCCCCGCGCCTCGATCGCCGCCGCCTCGCTCGCCGCCCATGGCGCGATCATCATCGCCCGCGATCTCGACGAGGCCGCCGAGATCGCCAACCGCGTCGCCCCGGAGCATCTCCAGGTGATGACCGCCGATCCGGACGCGGTCTTCGCCCGCATCCGCCATGCCGGCGCCGCCTTTCTCGGCGCCGACGCGCCGACCGCGATCGGCGACTACGTCGCCGGGCCCAACCACGTGCTGCCGACCGGCGGCACGGCGCGGTTCTCCTCCGGCCTGTCGGTGTTCGACTTCCTCAAGCGCACCACCTTCGTCGCCCTCGATCCGGCGGCGATGGCGTCCATCGGACCCGCCGCGGCGACGCTGGCGGTGGCCGAGAGCCTCGACGGCCACGCCCGTTCCATCCGCGCAAGGCTGACCCGCAACCGGGCGGAAAACTTGACCTGAACGCGCCATCGGCTCATTTGAACCGCATGTTGCAATTTTTTATCGAGGTTTGATGTCAAAAGAAGACATGATCGAGTTCAGCGGCACCGTCGCGGAGCTGCTCCCGAACGCGATGTTCCGGGTGAAACTCGACAACGACCATATCATTCTCGCCCATACGAGCGGCAAGATGCGCAAGAACCGCATCCGCGTGCTGGCCGGTGACCGCGTCAACGTCGAAATGACGCCCTATGATCTGACCAAGGGCCGGATCACCTTCCGCTTCAAGTAAGCCGGACCGCCGCATGGCCGACCTGATCCTGGCCTCGTCGAGCCCCCGCAGGCTCGACCTGTTGCGTCAGCTCGGCATCGTCCCCGACGCGGTGATGTCTCCCGATATCGACGAAACCCCGCACAAGGCGGAACCGCCCCGGCTCTACGCCGCGCGCATGGCGGCGGAGAAGCTCGCTTCCGTCACCGCGCCGGGCGCCTTCGTCATCGCCGCCGATACCGTCGTCGCCCTCGGCCGCCGCATCCTGCCCAAGACCGAAACCGAGGCCGAGGCGCGCCGCTGTCTCGACCTGCTCGCCGGCCGCCGCCACCGGGTGCATTCCGCCGTCGCCGCGCGCGGGCCGGACGGGCGCATCGCCGCGCGCAACGTGATGACCACCGTCGGCTTCGCCCGGCTCGACCGCGACGCCGCCGAGGCCTATCTCGCCAGCGGCGAATGGCGCGGCAAGGCGGGTGGCTACGCGATCCAGGGCCGGGCGGCGGGGTTCGTCGATTTTCTCGCCGGCTCGCATTCCGGCGTGGTCGGCCTGCCTCTGCACGAAACGCTGAACCTGCTGCGCGGCCTCGGCTGGCGGGCATGAGCGCCGTCATCCGCGCCGGGCTGCGCGGCGGCACGGTGCATCTCGCGCTGACCGAATCCGGCACGCTCGCCGGCTACACGCGCTGGCGGCCCGACGCGCCGGATGGCGTCGGCGATCTCCGCTCCGGCCGGATCACCGCCCGCGCCCCGGCACTTGGCGGCGCGTTCGTCGATCTCGGCGACGGATCGGGCTTCCTGCCCGACAGCGCGGGCGGCAAACACCTCGCCGAGGGCGATGCCGTCGCGGTCCGCATCACCCGCGCGCCGCAGGGCGGCAAGGGCCCGCGCCTCGCGCTGGCGGAAGGTGTAGCACCCGGCGCGAAGCCCGGCCTGCTCGCCCGCGGCCCCGGCCCGATCTCCGAGTTCCGCGCCCTGCATCCGGCCGCGCCGATCCTCGCCGATGACTGGGAACTCGTCGCCCTGCTGCGCGCGGCGCATGAGGGGGTCGCGCACGATCCAGCCAGCCTCGCCCCGGTGGAGGAGGAAATCGCCGCGCTCGCCGAGCCGGTCTTTCCGCTGCCGCAGGGCGCGCGCGGCACGGTCTGCCCGACGCCGGCGCTCACCGCGATCGATATCGATGCCGGCGCGGCCACCGCCGAGCGGGGCGACAAGCATGGCGCGCAGTTGCGGCTCAACCGCGCCATCATTCCCGAACTCGCCCGGCAGATCCGGCTGCGCAACCTCGCCGGCGCGATCCTGGTCGATTTCGCCGGAATGAAGCCCGCCGCCCGGCCGAAACTGGCCCCCGACCTTGCCGCCGCCCTCGCGCGCGATCCGCTCCGCCCGCGCCTGCTCGGCTTCTCGGCACTCGGCTTCGCCGAGATCAGCCGCCCCCGCATCCGCCCGCCGCTGCACGAGTTGCCGCCATGACCGACGAACCGGCTCCCGCAAGCCGCCCCCGCCGCAAACCCGCCGGCGCCTGCCCGATCTGCGGCCGGAAGGCGCAGGAGGCGCACCGCCCGTTCTGCTCGGCGCGGTGCCGCGCGATCGATCTCGGCCGCTGGTTCGGCGAAGATTACAGGTTGCCGAGCGACGAGGCGCCGTTGACCGATTCCGAATAGGTCTCGAGCCGGGCGAGCGCGGCCGCCACGTCCGGCACCACCTCGATCAGCTCGCGCGCCGACGGCCGGGCGAAACCGTCCTCGATCACGCCGTCGATCAGCGCCGCCACCCGGCTCGCCCAGCCGCGGATGTCGATCAGCAGGATCGGCTTGGTGTGGCGGCCGAGCTGCTTCCAGGTGAGGATCTCCATCAGCTCGTCCAGCGTGCCGAGCCCGCCGGGCAGCACGACGAACGCGTCCGCCCGGGCGAACATGCGCCGCTTGCGGGTATGCATCGTGTCGGTGACGATCAGTTCGGTCAGGCCGGGAAACTCGACCTCACGGGCGCGCAGGAAATCGGGGATGATGCCGGTCACCGCCCCGCCGGCGCCGAGCGCGGCCCCGGCGGTCGCCCCCATCAGCCCGACATTGCCGCCACCGAACACCAGGGTCATGCCCCGCGCGGCCAGCCCCTCGCCCAGGGCGCGCGCCGCCGCGAGATAGTCGGGCGCCGCCCCGGGGGACGAGCCGCAAAATACCGTGACCGAAATGTGACTCATATTCCAGAATTACCTGCCGAACCTTTCGAGACGGCCGTCCTCGTGGCAGGATAATGCAGGATAGGCAAGCGATCGGCATCAAGAGTTCTTTACATGTCAACCAACCAGACCCCCAGCGGCGAGAGCCAGGGCGAACGGACGCGCGCTCCCGGCTGGCTGCCCGGTGCGGCGATCGGCGCGCTCGGCCTCTGCGCCGTGATCGGCCTCGCCG
>NZ_AFPR01000314.1:0-1271 GCF_000219295.1 Acidiphilium sp. PM | reverse complement strand
CCCTCGATCACCTCGTGCAGGAACACGACGCTGCCCCGCCACGACTTCACCCGCATCGTGCAGGGCCGCAGCCGCGGCAGCGCTGCGCCGAGCTGCACCAGGTCGTGGAAATGCGTGGCAAAGATGCTGCGGCAGCGAATGGAGCCGTGCAGCGCCTCCAGCACCGCCTGGGCGATCGCGAGCCCGTCCTGCGTGCCGGTGCCGCGGCCGATCTCATCGATGATGACGAAGCTGCGCGGCCCCGCCTGGTTGAGGATGGACGCGGTCTCGATCATCTCGACCATGAAGGTCGAGCGCCCGGCGGCGAGGTCGTCGGCAGCACCCACGCGGGAGAACAGCCGGTCCACCAGCCCGATCCGCGCCTGCTCCGCCGGCACCGGCAGCCCGGCCTGGGCGAGAATGATGACCAGCGCGTTCTGCCGCAGGAAGGTGGACTTTCCGGCCATGTTCGGCCCGGTCAGCAGCATCAGCCGCCGCTCGGGCGAGAGGTCGGCATCGTTGGCGATGAAGCGCGTTCCCGCGGGCAGCGCCGCCTCGACCACCGGATGCCGCCCGGCGATGATGCTGAACGCCGCATCCTCGGAAAGCTCAGGGGCGCACCAGCGCCCGCTTTCGGCCAGCGTCGCCGCCGATTGCAGCGCATCGAGCCGCGCCAGCGCCGCCGCGCATTCCGCCAGCGCCGCCTCCTCGCGCATCACCGCGGCGAGCAGATGGTCAAGCACCAGCGCCTCCCGCGCCGCCGCCCGCTCATGCGCCTCGGCGATCCGCCGGTCGAGGTCCGACAGTTCGGGGTGGGTGAACCGCGCCGCCGAGGCCAGGCCCTGCCGTAGGATCAGCTCCGGAAACGCCCGCAGCGCCTCGACCGCCGCGGCTGGCGCCTCCAGCACATAGCCGAGTTGGCTGTGATGCCGCACCTTGAGGCTGGCGACGCCATAGCGCGAGGCAAGCTCGGTCTGCAGCGCCGCAATCACCTGCCGCGTATCGTCGCGGAGCCGGCGCTCGCCGTCGAGTTCGCCGTCGAACCCCGCGCGGATCGCCGGCGCATCCCCAATCCGCGCCGGCGGTGTTTCGACCAGCGCGGCCTCCAGCAGCGGCCCCAGTTCCGGCCCGGCGGCGAGCTTCGCGAGGTCATCCGCCAACGGATGCGCGGGATCGGCGGCAACCGCAGGCGCCAGCCCCTCGGCCACCGCGCGCGCGGCGGCGAGTGAATCCCGCATCTGGCCCAGATCGCGCGGCGACAGCCGGCCCGCCTTCCGCCCCGCCAGGCCGAG
>NZ_AFPR01000315.1:0-1068 GCF_000219295.1 Acidiphilium sp. PM | reverse complement strand
GGCGCCGAGCATCAGGTCGCCCTCCGGCGGGGCGAGGGCCGCCGCGTCGATCGCGCAGCGCGGATCGGGCCAGAGCATCGGCGAGAACAGGGTCCACGGCCGCTTCGGCGCGATGACGCGGAAATCGGTCCGGAATCCGGCGGCTTCCGCGAGGCCCAGGGCCTGGGAGCGGAGACCGGCGAGGTCGGTGCACAGGACGCGGGCGGTGACCGGAGCGGCCTGTCCGTCGGCGATGGCTTGGGTTGCGGCCATGAGAGTCGGCGCGGCTTGCATCGCGGCGTTTTCGTGCCAGCCGGACATTTCGTCAACACATGTCGCACGGTTGCAGGTTTTTCATCTCTGGGTAGAGTGGCGCCATGGCAAGTTCGCGCCGAATGAAAGCCCGCCACGACCGCGCCGGACCGGCGGCGCCGCCGTGATGAGCGCGGCCGGGAGCGACACGGCATCGCTGCCGCGCTTCGAGGTGCGGCTCGCGGCGCCCGACCTTGCGCCCTGGCTGCCGGGCAATACCGGCATCGAGGGGTTCATCACCTTCGCCGCCCCGCGCTCGGGGCCGCATGTGATGGTGCTGGCGCTGATGCACGGCAACGAGATCGCCGGCGCCGCGGTGCTCGACGCCCTGCTGCGCGAGGGGCCGCGCCCGGCCTGCGGGCGGCTCACGCTCGGCTTCGTCAACCTCGCCGCCTATCGCCGCTTCGATCCGGAGAACCCGGTCGCCTCGCGCTTCGTCGACGAGGACCTGAACCGGGTGTGGGACCCGGCGGCGCTGGAAGGCCCGCGCCGCTCCGCCGAGCTCGACCGCGCCCGCGCGATCTGGCCGCTGATCGCCGAGGCGGACTGGGTGATCGACCTGCATTCGATGCTCTGGCCCTCGGACCCGCTGGTCCTGTGCGGCCAGGGCGCGCGCAGCCGGGCGCTGGCGATGGCGATGGGCACGCCGGCGCTGGTGGTGGCCGATGGCGGCCATGCCGGCGGGCGCCGGCTGATCGACCATCCGCGCTTCCTCGCCGAGGCGGGCGATGCCGCGGCCGTGCTGGTCGAGGCCGGGCAGCACTGGCAGGAGGACAC
>NZ_AFPR01000316.1:0-6305 GCF_000219295.1 Acidiphilium sp. PM | reverse complement strand
CCCCCTCGCCATTGCGGTCGGCGATGACGACATGCGCGCCGTCGCGCGCGAGCCGCGCCGCCACCGCGCGGCCGATGCCGCTCGCAGCACCGGTCACCAAGGCGACATGCCCGTCCAGCGGCTTCGGCGGCGGCTTGCGCGAAAGTTTGTAGAGCTCGAGCGGCCAGTATTCGATGGCGTAGCTTTCCGCATCGCTCAGCGTCTCGAAACCGCCGACGCTGCCGGCATGCCGCATCACCGCGATCGCCCGGCGATAGAGCTGGCGCGAGACCTCGGCAGCGCCGATATCGGCGCCCGAGGTCACCATGCCGAGGCCCGGAACCAGCACGATGCGCGGATACGGCGCCGCCATGCGGTCGCCCACCGCCGCGTGCGCCGCGAAATACGCCTTGTAGGCGTCGACGAATTCGGCGATTCCGGCCTTCGCCGCGGCCAGCAGCGACGCCGCGTCCCGCTCCGGCGTCCAGTCCAGCACCAGCGGCACCCGCTTGGTGTGGACCAGATGATCGGGGCAAGCGGCGCCGCGCATCGCAAGGTCGCGGCATGCGGCGGCGCCGACGAACTCCAGCACCTCGTCATCATCGTCGACGCGCAGCACCACCTTCCGCCCGTCGCCCAGCACGCCGGCCATCGCGCCGCGCAACGCGGGCAGCAGGGCGGCGAACAGGTCTTGCCGGCGCGCCGCCGCCGCGGCCTCAACCCGTGCCGCCCCGAACGGCGCATCCGTGGCACGGGCGGCAAGCCAGGCCTCCGCCTCCTCGATCACCGCGATCGTCTTCGCGTAGCATTCCGCCGAGGTCTCGCCCCAGGTGACCAGCCCGTGCTTGCCCATCACCACGCAGTCGAGCCCCGGATTGTCGCGCACCGCCGCGCCGATCATGCGCGAGAGCGAGAAGCCCGGCCGCACATACGGCACCCAGGCCGCGCGCGCGCCGAAGATCTCGCGCATCAGTTCCTCGCCGCGCGGCGAACAGGCGATCGAGATGATCGCGTCGGGATGGGTGTGATCGACATGCGGCGCCGGCACGAAGGCGTGCAGCAGCGTCTCGATGCTCTGCCGCGGCCGTCCGGGCTCGAACACGGTGCGTTCGAGATAGGCGGTCATCTCCTCGTCCGACATCTCTTCGCGCGCGAACAGCGGGTCGATCTCGTCGAGCTTCAGCGCGGCGAAATCGGTCTCGTTTATGCTGCCGAGATCGCTGCCCGATCCCTTCACCCAGAGCACCCTTGTCTTCCGGCCGAGGTGATCGGTCTCGACCGATTTCACCGAGGTATTGCCGCCGAAGATGTTGACGATGCGGCGGTCGGCGCCGAGCAGGCGGGAGCGGTGCGCCAGCGCGGCGAGCCCCTCGCCGGCGGGCGGCGACGAGGCGGCCCAGCCTGCGTATCGTTTATCGGGCACGCGGCCCAGAACGTCCTTCATCGGCTCTCTCCTCAGTCCCCATAGCCGCTGGCGGCGGCGGCAGTGCCGCGGTCGCGGCGGATCTCGCGCAGATACGACCCGTCGCGATGCGCCATCACCGGATCCTCCGGGAGGTTGCGCCGGCGCCGCCAGCCGGCGAGCAGCGGGCGCACATCGGTGCGGAACGCCTCCATGACGATGCGATGCGCGCCCAGCACGTCTCCCGCTTCCTGGGCAGCGGCCAGTGCTGCGCGATCGATCAGCAGAGCCTTCGCATAGGCCTCCTGGCAGTTCAGCACGCTCAGGATCATGCCCTCGATCTTTTCCTCGATGTTGAAGCTCTGATCGATCATGTATGAAACCGTCCGGGCGCAGGCGGCGGTGTCCGTGTCCGCATCCGCCTCGGCGGCGACGAGTTCGGCATAGATCAGGAACAGTTCGAGCGGATTGACCGAGCCGACGATCAGGTCGTCATCGGCATAGCGGCGGGCGTTGAAGTGGAAGCCGCCGAGCTTGCCCTCGTCGAGCAGCACGGCGACGATCGATTCGATGTTCACGCCCTGCGCGTGATGGCCGAGATCGACCAGCACCGCCGCCTGCGGCCCGATCGCCCTGGCATGGGCGAGCGCCGCGCCCCAGTCGGCCAGATCGGTATAGTAGAAGGCGGGCTCGAAGAACTTGTATTCGATCAGCATGCGCGCGCCCTCGGGCAAGAGTGCCGCGCAGGCTTCGAGCCCGCCGCGCAGCCGCCGCCGGCGGGCGCGGAAATCGTCCTGCCCGGCATAGTTGGTGCCATCAGCGAACCACAGGCTGAGATCGGTCGAACCCGTCGCCTTCATGATCGCGATGCATTCCTCGAGATGCGCCGCCGCCTTCGCCCGCACCGCCGCCTGCGGGTGGGTGAGCGAGCCGAGGCGGTAGTCGTCGTCCTGGAACAGGTTCGGATTGATCGCGCCGATGCCGATCCCGCGCGATGCCGCGAAGCGGCCGAGCGCCGCCGGATCGTCCACGCGGTCCCAGGGAATGTGCAGGGCGACGCGCGGCGCGATGCCGGTCTGCCGGTGCACCTCGGCGGCATCCTCGATCTTTTCCCACACGGTGCGGGCCGCGCCCGGCAGCGGGAACGTCTTGAACCGCGAGCCGGTATTGCCGAACGCCCAGCTCGGCGTCTCGATCGCCTGCGCATCGAGCCGCGCCATCACTGCTTCCTGGTCCATGTGTCCTCCCTGCGCCGCCGGCGCGTTCACGGCGCGACGATCACCCTGATGTCGGCTGCCTCGAGCGCCGCCATGTCCGCATCCGCCGGCGGCCGGTCGGTCACCAGCACGTCGATCTCGTCCATCGCCGCGATGGTCGCGAGCGCGCGGCGGCCGAATTTCGATGAATCCATCAGCGCCACGGTCATCGCGCCGGAACGCAGCATGGCGCGCTTCGCCCCCACTTCCGGCAGATGCGAGTCGGTCAGCCCCAGCGCGGCATGAAAGCCGCGCGCCGAAAAGAACACCTTGTCCGGATGCAGGCGCGACATCGATTCCTCGAACAATACCCCGGTGAACGAGCGGGCGGGCCCGTGGAACGCGCCGCCCACCATCACGAAGGGCACAGCACTCGCGGCCAGCGCATTGGCGGCGTCGAGCCCGGAGACGATCGCCGACACGTTCCGGTCATGCACCATGCGCACGAGGGCGAGCGCCGTGGTCGAGGCATCGAAGGCGACGGTGTCGCCCGGCGCGATGAGCGACAGCGCCGCGCGGGCGATCGCCGTCTTCGCCTCGGTGTTGCGGGCGGCCCGCAGCTGGTGGCTGATCTCCTCGCCCATCCGCTCGCGCAGCCGCGCGCCGCCGCGCACGCGCTCCATCAGCCCCTGGTCGACCAGCGCGTCGAAATCGCGCCGGATCGTCATTTCGTGAACCCCGAACTCCGCTGCGAGATCGCGCACACGCACCACGCCGCCGCCGAGCGAACGGCGCAGGATGTCCTGCTGGCGCTCCGAGGCCGGAATGTCCTGGCGTTGCGTTTCGCTCATCCTGCTGTTTGAAATCCCTGACAATCTAACATCATCATGTGCGCTATAAGATCATCGCCGTTCAAGAATATCAAGGCTTGAGCATGAATTTTTCGATCTCGAATATTGCACCGCACCAAATCGGCACGAAACTCAGAAATGACTTGACAGATTTATGTGCGCCGATGTTTGCTACATGTGACATCTGGTCGGGCCGTCAATCCGGCGCCGGCCGGGAACGTCGTGGTCCAAGAAACAGAAAGGAAACGCCAATGACCCTCGCGGCCCGACTCCGCCACCAGACCGCCTTCCGGCTCGGCCTCGGCCTCGCCGGCGCGATGATCCTCGCCGCCGGCGCGACGCCGGCCCGCGCCGCCGAGCCGACCATCGCCTTCGTGCCCAAGCTGATCGGCATCACCTATTTCACGGCGATGAAGCAGGGGCTGGATCAGGCCGGGAAGAAGTTCGGCGCGCACATCATCTACCAGGGGCCGACCACGGCCTCGGTCTCCGGCCAGTCGGAAATCGTGCAGAGCCTGATCAACAAGCACGTCACCGCGGTCGGCGTTTCCGCCAACAGCCCGACCGCGCTCGAGGCGCTCGCGAAGCAGGCGAAGGCAAAGGGAATCCTGTTCTATTCGAGCGACTCCCAGGTCGAGGGGCCGGATGTCGCCCTGCGCGTGCAGCAGACCAGCAACAAGGCGCTGGCCGACACGGTGGTCGACCAGCTCGCCAAGACGATCGGCGGCAAGGGCGATGTCGCCTTCGTCTCCGGCGGGCCGACCGCGACCAACCTGAACGCATGGATCGCGCTGATGAAGCAGCGCCTCGCCGCGAAATACCCGCAGATCAAGCTCGTCTCGGTCCAGTACGCCGGCGAGGACATCAACAAGGCGACGCAGGTCACCGGCCAGTTGCTGTCGGCCTATCCGCACCTGAAGGGCGTGGTCGGCATCAATTCGACCGCGGTGCCCGGCGCCGCCCAGGCGGTGCTGCGCGCCGGCCTCAGCGGCAAGGTCGCCGTGACCGGCATCACCGACCCGAACAGCATCCGCCCCTTCATCCTCGACGGCACGGTGAAGAGCGTGGTGCTGTGGAACCCGATCTCGCTCGGCTACCTCACCGGCTGGGGCGTGATCCAGGAGCTGGAGCACAAGCCGTTCAAGGCGGAAAACACGGTGCCCGGCCTGAAGCAGAAGGTGAAGTATTTCCCGAAGACCCACACGCTGCTGCTCGGCAATCCGATGGTCATCACCAAGGCCAATGTGAGCATGAATTTCTGAGGCCGGGATGCCCACGCCGTCCTCACCCCGGGTCGAGGTCTCGGGAATCCGCAAGCGCTTCGGCGGTGTGACGGCGCTGGGCGGCGTCGATCTCTCGATCGGGCGGGGCGAGGTGCATGCCCTGCTCGGCGAGAACGGCGCCGGCAAGTCCACCCTGATCCGCGTTCTCACCGGCGCGATCATGCCCGACGAGGGCGAGATCCGGATCGACGGCGCGCCCCGCCGCTTCGCCCACCCGCGCGACGCGCAGGCGGCCGGGATCGCCGCGGTCTACCAGGAGCCGATGATCTATCCGCACCTGACGGTGCTGGAAAACATCTTCACCGGCAACGAGATCGCCTCCGCCGCCGGCATCGTGCGCCGGCAGGAGATGGCCGAGGCCGCGCTCCCCTGGTTCGACCGGCTGGAACTCGATCCCGCCCTGCTGCACCGCCGGATGGGCGAACTCAGCCTCGGCTATCAGCAGCTCGTGCTGATCGCCAAGGCGCTGGTGCAGGACGCGCAGGTGATCATCTTCGACGAACCGACCTCGATCCTGTCCCAGGCGGAGACCGACCGGCTGTTCACCATCATCGGCCGGCTGCGCGCCGACGGCCGCTCGATCGTCTACATCACCCATCGCCTCGACGAGATCCGCCGGATCTCCGACCGCGTGACGGTGCTCACCGATGGCCGCGTCACCGGCAGCGCGGCGGCGGACGATCTCGACGAGGAGCGCCTGCTCGACCTGATGGCCGGCAAGGCGCATCGCGATTACGGCAAGCCGCGCGAGGACCGGCGGATCGCCAACGATGCCGATCCCGCCCTCAGGATCGAGAAACTGACCAGGGCGGGACTTTATGACGGCGTGGACTGGTCGATCCCGCCGGGCACGGTCACCGGCATCTACGGGCTGGTCGGCTCCGGCCGCAGCGAAGTGGCCCTCGCCGCGTTCGGCGCGCTCCCCGCCGACAGCGGCCGCGTCCTGCTGCACGGCCGGCCGATCAGCCCGCGCGATCCGGCGCAGGCCATCGCCCTCGGCATCGGCTACCTGCCGGAGGATCGCAAGCTACAGGGCATCTTCGCCACCAAGCCCCTCGAGGCGAACCTGACCGTCAGCACGCTCGACCGTTTCCTCCGCGCCGCGATGAGGCTCGATTTCGCCGCCCTGCGCGGCGAGGCGGCGCGGCTGATCGCCCATTACCGGATCAAGGCGCGGGACGAGACGGTGGCGATCGGCACGCTCTCGGGCGGCAACCAGCAGAAGGCGCTGTTCGCCCGCTGGGCAGGGCAGTCCCTGAAGGTGCTCATCCTCGACGAGCCGACCCGCGGCATCGACATCGGCACCAAGGCCGAGATTCACGACTTCATCCGCAGCCTCGCCGCCGGCGGCCTCGCCGTCGTCGTGATCTCGTCGGACCTGCCGGAGGTTCTGGCGGTCAGCGACCGGGTGATCGTGATGCGGCGGGGCACGGTCGTGCAGGTCGCCGAAGGCGAGGCGATGCAGGCCGAGACGATCCTCGCCGCCGCCGTCGGCGCCGCCGCGCGCGCGGCCTGACCCGGCGGCCCGGCGCAAGATGCAGGAAACGGACGCAAAACGCATGTCAGTCGACAACCCGGCGGGAACGCCGAGGAC
>NZ_AFPR01000317.1:0-912 GCF_000219295.1 Acidiphilium sp. PM | reverse complement strand
CGGTCTCCGCGCCCTATGGCGCCGCCATGGCCGGCGCCTATGCCGCCCAGACCGGCGACAACGCGGCCGCCGCGCATTACTTCGCCGCCGCCCTCGCCGCCGACCCGGACAATGCCCGCCTCGCCGGCCAGAGCTTCCTCAGCGCCCTGCTCGCCGGCAAGGCCGACGCCGCGCGCCTCGCCGCCCGCCTGCCCGGCGATCCGCTCGCGGTCATGACGCTGGGCGACGCGGCGGCGAAGGCGGGGGACTGGAAGCAGGCCGCCACCCGTTTCGCCGCGCTGCCGGCCGAGGGGCTCACCGGCCTGATCCGCCCGGTCCTGCTCGCCTGGTGCGAGGCCGGCGACGCCGAATACGGCGCGGCGATCGGCCGGCTCGACCGCGCCGCCGCGCACCCCGGCCCCTTCGCGCCGATCTACCGGCTCAACGCCGCGCTGATCGCCGACATGGCCGGGCGCGAGGCCCAGGCCGCCCGCTTCTACGCCCTCGCCACGCTCGGCATCGGCCAGCCCAACCTGCGCCTCGCCCTCGCCTTGGCCAGCTTCGCCGACCGCGCCGGCCATCCCGGCCACGCCCGCGCCCTGCTGCTGCAACTGGTCGCCTCCCACCCCGAGCTGCGCATCGCCCTGCCGGCGCTCGAACGCGCCGCCCGCCGCCCGGTCGTCGACACCCCCCGCCAGGGCATCGCCGAGGCCTATCTCACCCTCGCCGGCACCGTCGGCGGCCGGCAGGACCCGCTGCTGCGCCGCATCCTGCTCCGCTTCGCGCTCGATCTGCGGCCCGACCTCACCGCCGCCCGCATGCTCGCCGCGACCGATGCGATGCAGGACAAGCGCCCCGAGGCCGCCGCCGCCCTGCTCGCCGGCATCGCGCCGGACGATCCGCTCTACGCCCCCGCGCTGCTGCAACGCACCG
>NZ_AFPR01000318.1:0-2748 GCF_000219295.1 Acidiphilium sp. PM | reverse complement strand
CGGCGAGGCGGCAGCGCCGGAGCGGATCGAGGTCGGACTCCGGCTGGCGGCGCGGGGCAGCACCGTCGCGCCGCGCCGGGATTCATGACGCCGCGAGTTCGAGACGGCGGGCGGCGGCTTGCGGCGATTGCTGCGAGAAGCGGAAATGGGAGACGATGTTGGCCAGCGCCGTCGCCTCGCCGGCGAGGGTGGCGGTGGCGGCGTTCGCCTCCTCGGCCATGGCGGCGTTCTGCTGGATCGCCTTGTCGAGATGGCTGATCGCGGTGTTGATCGCGCCGATATCGTCGGACTGGGCGGTGACGGCGGCGGCGATGTCGGCGATGCGGAGGTTCATTTCGTCGACATTGCCGAAGATTCCCTGCAGCGTCTCGCCGGTGCGGCCGACGAGATCGACGCCGGCGGAGACCTGGCTGCGCGAGGCGAGGATGAGCGCGGTGATCTCCTTCGCCGCCTCGGACGAGCGCTGGGCGAGGGCGCGCACCTCGGAGGCGACCACGGCGAAGCCGCGCCCGGCCTCGCCGGCGCGGGCGGCCTCGACCCCGGCGTTGAGCGCGAGCAGGTTGGTCTGGAAGGCGACCTCCTCGATCATGTCGATGATCTGGGCGATCTGGCCGGAGGAATTCTCGATCGCGTGCATCGCGGCGACGGCCTCGCTGACCAGGCGGCTCGATTCGCCGGCGACGCCGGCCGCGGCCGTGGCACTGGCGCGGGCGCGTTTCGCATCCTCGGCGGTGGTGCGCAAATGCCGGTCGAGCTGGGCGAGGGCGGCGGCGGATTCCTCGAGGCTCGCCGCCTCGCTCTCGGTGCGGCGGGCGAGATCGTCGGCGGCGGCGCGGATCTCGCTCATCGAGGTGTCGATCACCGCGGAGGACTGGCGGAGCTGGAGCATCGTCGTCCGCAGGGCGCCGACGGCGCCGTTCAGGTCGCCGGCGATCGCATCGAAGGGCGCGGGCAGGCCGGCGGGCACCGCCACGTCGAGCTCGCCGGCGGCAAGGCCGGCCAGGGCCTGCTTGATCAGGTCGACGGCGCGGACGCGGTCGGTCACGTCGGTGGCGAAGATCATGATGCTGGCGAGCCGGCCTTCGGCATCGCGCATGCCGTTGTAGGATTCGGCGAGCCAGACGGCGCTGCCATCGTGGTGGCGGCGGCGGACCTCGGTGACGAAATGCTCGCCGGTGCGCAGCCGGTCCCAGAACCGGCGATAGGCGTCGCCGCTGACGTCTTCCGGGGTGGCGAGGATGCGGTGATGCTGGCCGACCAGCTGCTCGCGCCGGTAGCCGACGGCGCGCAGGAAATTGTTGTTGACGTCGATGATCGTGCCGTCCGGCGCGCATTCGATCATGCCGCGGCCGCTGGCGATGGTGTGCAGGCCGCGCGCCTCGCGCATGGTGCGAAGCTCGTCCTCGGTGAGCGGGAGGATCAGCTCGACCGTGCCGCGCGCGGCACCGGCGGCGAGGGCGTGGGCGGCGACATGGACATAGACCGGCTCGCCGCCGGCAGTGACGAGTTTCTGGATGCCGCGCCAGCCGCCGCCGGCGGCGAGATGGCGCAGATAGCCGGCATCGGCGGCGCCGGCGATCAGCCCGGCGCGGGGCTGGCCGGCGAGCTGCGCCGGCGTGCGGCCGAGCAGGGCGCAGAACGCCTCGTTCGCCTCGGTCACGGTACCGTCGGCCCCGACCTGGACGATGCCGGCCATGGCGTTCAGCGACGCATGCACGCGTCGGCTGGCACCGTTGAACGGAAACTTCATCAAATGGCCTCCAAAGGAGATGGAACGTCACGTTATCGTTACAATCTCGCCTAGTATTGGGGCGGGTGGTTAAATCACGATTAACGGAATCCATAGTCTCACTGACGGATACGAAATCCATGAAATTTGGACGTTGATGTTTCGATTATTGGTCAAACGCGGTGTTTGCCGGGCTGGCGGCGGCGCCGTCTATTGATTTTTGCGCCGCCGGCTTCGAAGCTGGGGCGGAACGAATGCGGGGAGGGACGCGATGGACGGCGCGGCGGCGGGCGAGGGGGGACGGTTGCGAATCGGGATCGCGGCGTCGGCGGCGATGCGGAGCAGCGAGGTCTCGCCGCTGTTCGGCCTGTTGCGGGATTTCGCGCCGTTCCTGTCGTCACCGGCGGTGGCGCTGCACGCGGTGGGGGCGACCTGCGACGCCATCCTCGCCTCCGGCCTGCTGGCGGGAAACCCGCCGGCGCGGCTGCGGCCGGCGCGCGAGGGCGGGGTGATCACCCTGACCTCGATGGTGGTGCCCGACGCCGAGGGGCGGGCGGCGCTGGATTTCGTGATCTACCTGATCGATCCGGTCGACCCGATCGGCGTGTTTCCCGAGATGCAGGCGCTGAAGCGGCAATGCGTGGTGCATGGGCGGCCGTTCCTGACCAACAGGGGCGCGGCCTCGGAATGGTGCGCGCTGGTCTGGAACGGCATGGCGGGGATCGACCGCACCGGGCTTGCGGCGCAGCTCGCCCGCTGGGTGCGGCCGGAGGCGACGGCGACGGAGACGATCGGGCTGATCGCCCACGATACGCAGAAGCCGGTCATGCTGGATTTCGCCCGGCGGCATCACGCGCTGCTCTCGCGCTTCGGCCGGCGGCTGGCGACGGGGACGACCGGCGGGCTCCTGAACGGCACGGTGCCGGCGCGGCTGCGGGCCGAGACGGCGACGCTGCTGCCGCTGCTGCCGCCGGCGGTGCCGGGATGGACCACCGCCTTCCAGTCCGGCCCGCGGGGCG
>NZ_AFPR01000319.1:0-4149 GCF_000219295.1 Acidiphilium sp. PM | reverse complement strand
CCGTCGATCGCGAGGCCGCGCAGCCGGTTGCGCATCCGCCGCGCCGCCTCGCGCCCGGCCGGGCTGAGCGCGCGATCGTGATCGGCCTGGTCGTCGCGGGCCCGTTCGGCCTTGGCGTGGCGCATGAGAATGAGCTGGTGCATGAATCTCTTTCGCGGCAGGGGTTGGCGGGGCGTTTATGCGCGGCTCCGCCCTCGCGATCCAGAGCGCGTGCCCTATTTATTGCATCGGAGCGTTGCGCGGCCGGCGTCGCGGCATCCATTCGCCGCCCGTTGCCCGTAACCGCAGGGAAACCGTGAAGGAGGAACGATGACCGACGCCCCCATCGGCCGTCGCGGCGTCCTCGCCGCGGCGGCAGCCCTGGCGTTGCCCGTCCCGCGGGACGACCGCCTGGCATTCGACATCTACCGCAACGGCAGCCATGTCGGCCGGCAGAGCCTGCGCTTCATCCGCGCGGGCGACCATCTCTGGGTGGAGAACCACGCCGCCCTCAAGGTCGGGCTGATCGGCATCCCGCTCTTCACCTACCGCGCCCATATCGTCGAGCACTGGCAGAACGGGGCCTTCCGCGCCGCGACCAGCGAGATCGACGACAACGGCCGCAAGATCCGCCTCAGCGTCGAGCGGACGGCGTCCGGCGTCGTCATCTCCGGCAACCGCATCGCCCGCTACACCGCCCCGCGCGACGCCCTGCCGCTCACCTACTGGAACAAGGCGATGCTGAACGGCCCGATGATCAACATGCAGACCGGCCATACCGACCGGCCGACCATCACCCGCCAGGGCTGGTTCCACCTGCCCGCCATGCCCTCCGGCACCGTCACCGCGGCGCGCTACCAGCTCACCGGCCCGATCCGTCTCGCGGTCTTCTACAACCAGGCCGACACCTGGTCCGGCCTCGACTTCCATCACGAGGGTCACGTCACCTACCGCCCGATCCTCGGCTGATGCCCGGCCACCTGCGCGTCATCCTGGGCGACCAGCTCTCGCCCGCCATCGCCGCCCTCGCGGGCCTCGACCCCGGCGCCGACACGGTGCTGATGGCCGAGGTGATGGGCGAGTGCACCTATGTCCCCCACCATCCGCAGAAGATCGCGCTCGTCCTCGCGGCGATGCGCCACTTCGCCAGGGCCCTGCGCGCCCGCGGCGTCGCGGTCCGCTACGTCGCGCTCGACGATCCGGCCAATACCGGCACGCTCGCCGGCGAGGTCGCCCGCGCCTGCGCCGCGCTGAAGCCGGACGCCATCATCGCCACCGAACCCGGCGAATACCGGGTTCTCGAGGCCATGCGCGGCTGGGCCGAGCAGACCGGCATCCCCTGCGAGATCCGCGACGACACGCGCTTCCTCTGCTCCCGCGCCGATTTCGTCGCCTGGACCGGATCGAAAAAGCAGCTCCGTATGGAGTTCTTCTACCGCGAGATGCGCCGCCGCCACCGCATCCTGATGGAGGGCGACGACCCGGTCGGCGGCAAATGGAACTACGACCCCGAGAACCGCAAATCCCTGCCCGCCGGGCTCGCGCCCCCCGAAGCGAAGCGCTTCCCGCCCACGGCCGAAACCCGCGAGGTGCTCGCCCTCGTCGCCGCCCGCTTCGCCGATCATTACGGCAGCCTCGATGGGTTCGACTGGCCGGTCACCGCGCGCGATGCCGAGGCGGGCTTCGCCGATTTCCTCGCCCGCCGTCTCCCCGGCTTCGGCGACTGGCAGGACGCGATGGCGGCGGACCGGGATTTCATGTTCCACTCGCTGGTCTCCGTCCCGCTCAATCTCGGCCTGCTCGACCCGCTCGATCTCTGCCGCCGCGCCGAGGCCGAATACGAGGCCGGCCGCGCCCCGCTCAACGCCGTCGAGGGCTTCATCCGCCAGATCCTCGGCTGGCGCGAATTCATCCGCGGCATCTACTGGCGGCACATGCCCGGCTACGCGACGCTGAACGCCCTCGGCGCCGACCTTCCGCTGCCGGACTTCTACTGGACCGGCGCCACCGACATGCGCTGCATGGCCCAGGCGATCGGGCAGACGCTGCGCCGCGCCTACGCCCATCACATCCAGCGCCTGATGGTCACCGGCAATTTCGCCCTCCTCGCCGGCATCGCGCCGGATGCGGTCGACCGCTGGTATCTCGCCGTCTACGCCGATGCCTATGAATGGGTGGAAATGCCCAACACCCGCGGCATGGCGCTGCACGCCGATGGCGGCATCGTCGGCTCGAAGCCCTATGCCGCCTCCGGCGCCTATATCGCCCGCATGAGCGATTACTGCGCCGGCTGCCATTACGACGTGAAGGACGCGACCGGCCCGCGCGCCTGCCCCTTCAACGCGCTCTACTGGGATTTCATCGCCCGCCACGCGGATCGCTTCGCCGCCAATCCGCGCATGGCGATGCCGGTGCGAACGTGGCACAAGATGGCGGAACCGAAGCGCCGCGCCCTGCGCGACCGCGCCGCCGAGCTGCGCCGCCGCCTGCAACACGGAGACAGAATATGAAACCCGTCACCAGCGCCGACGGCATCGTCTGGATCACCGGCGCCTCCAGCGGCATCGGCCGCGCCCTGGCCGAGGCGCATGTGGCGCAGGGCTGGCGCGTCGCCATCACCGCCCGGCGCGAGGCCGAGCTTCGCGCCCTCGCCGAAACCCATCCGAGCCGCATCATCGTCGCGCCGGCCGACGTGACCGATCCCGACTCGGTGCGCGAGGCGGTGAACACCATCACCCGCGACGGCCCGATCGCCCGCGCCATACTCAACGCCGGCACCTATGAGCGCGACACCGCCGAAACCTTCACCGCCGATCGCCTGCGCCGCCAGGTCGAGCTGAACCTGCTCGGCACCGCGCGCGGGCTCGAACTGGTGATGCCGGCGATGATCGCCCGCAAGCGCGGCCAGATCGCGCTGATGTCCTCGCTCGCCGGCCTCGCCGGCCTGCCCGGCTCGGTCTCCTATTCGGCGACCAAGGCGGCGCTGATCGCCACCGCCGAAGCCCTGAAATTCGACCTCGACCGCCACGGCGTCGCGATCTCGGCGATCTGCCCCGGTTTCGTGAAATCGCCGCTCACCGCGAACAACCGCTTCCCGATGCCCTTCCTGATGGAAACCGACGCCGCCGCCCGCGCCATCCTGCGCGGGCTCGATGCCGGGCGGTTCCTGATCGCCTTCCCCGAAGGCCTGGCCCGCCCGCTGCGCATCCTGCGCCTGCTGCCCCATGCCGCCTTCTTCCCGCTCGTCGCCCGCTTCACCGGGTCGCGCACGCCGGGCAGGGCGGAGCCGGACCCGGAGAGCTAGTTCCCCATCGGGAAATCGAGCCCGGTGCTGCCGAACCCGCCCGCCTCGCGCGCGGTCCGGTCGAGATCGTCGGTCTCCTGCCACACCAGCCGCGACACCGGTGCCAGCACCGCCTGCGCGATCCGCATCCCCCGCGTCACCTCGAACGCCTCGGTCCCGGCATTGAGCACGATCACCTGGATCTCGCCGCGATAATCGCTGTCGATCGTCCCCGGACTGTTCGGAATCACGATCCCATGCTTGAGCGCGAGGCCCGAGCGCGGGCGGACCTGCAACTCGAAATCCGGCGGCAGCGCGATGGCGAGCCCGGTCGGCACCAGCGCCCGCGCCCCCGGCGCGATCACCACCGGCGCATCGACCGCCGCCAGCAGGTCGAGCCCCGCCGATCCGGCGGTGGCATAGTCGGGCAGGGGCAGGCCGGCGCCATGCGCCAGCCGCTTCACGGCAACTGCAATCGTCATTGGAAAATCCCTGAAATCCTCTCCGCCAGCCGGTCGGCCACCGCGTCCTTCCCGGCGCGCGGCCAGGGCTCGGCGCCCGCTTCGGTGATCAGCACGACCTCGTTCTCGGCGCCACCCATGATGCCGGTTCCCGCGCCGACATCGTTGGCCACGATCCAGTCGCACCCCTTGCGCGCCCGCTTCGCCGTCGCCTGCGCGACAAGGTCGCCCGTCTCCGCCGCGAACCCGACGACAAGGCGCGGCCGCCGCCCCTCAAGCCGCGACACTTCCGCGAGAATGTCGGGGTTTTCCACCAGCGCCAGCGCCGGCGGCGCGCCGGTCTTCTTGATCTTCCGCCCCTGCGCCTCGACCCGCCAGTCCGCGACGGCGGCGCAGAACACCGCGGCATCGGCGGGCAGGGCGGCA
>NZ_AFPR01000320.1:0-4075 GCF_000219295.1 Acidiphilium sp. PM | reverse complement strand
GGGTCCGGCGGTCCGCCGCCATCGAGCGCGCAGCACCGCCGCGCCCGCAGCCCGGACCCGCAGGCACACGGAGCGGGATCGGGGCGGGGAGCCGGAGAGGGCGATGCGGCGCTCATGGGCGGATCATGCAGGGTTTGCGGTCCCGCGCAAGGGCCGGGCCGCCTCGGCCGGACACCCTCAATTGCAAATAAATCTCAAGTAAAACAAGGACCTTGACCTTGTCCGGCGGTGCCGCCATGTCTTGCGCATGCGCAACTTTTCAGAACTGTCCGACCGCGAAATCCTGGCCCTGGCGATCGGCGCCGAGGAAGAGGACGGCCGGATCTACGCCGACATCGCCGAATCGCTGCGGACCGATTATCCGGCCTCGGCGAAGGTGTTTTCGGAGATGGCGGCGGAGGAGAGCGAACACCGCCGCTCGCTGATCGACCTCTACCAGCAGAAATTCGGCGACCATATCCCGCTGATCCGCCGGCAGGACGTGCGCGGCTTCCTTGCCCGCAAGCCGGTCTGGCAGCTGCCGACGCCCTCGATCAACGATGTGCGCAAGCTCGCCGAGAGCATGGAGGCGGAAACCCAGAATTTCTATCGCCTCGCCGCCAGCCGTACGAGCGACACCGCAACGCGCAAGCTGCTCGGCGACCTCGCCGAGGCGGAGGCCGATCACGAGCGTCTCGCCGACCGTCTCGCGCGCGAGAACCTGACCGAGGAAGTCCGCTCCGCCGAGGACGATACGGCGCGGCGCAACTTCGTGCTGCGCTACGTCCAGCCCGGTCTCGCCGGGCTGATGGACGGGTCGGTCTCCACCCTGGCGCCGGTCTTCGCCGCCGCCTTCGCCTCCGGCAGTCCTTGGCAGGCCTTCATCGTCGGCATCGCCGCCTCGCTCGGCGCCGGCATCTCCATGGGTTTCGCCGAGGCGCTCTCGGACGATGGCAGCCTCACCGGCCGCGGCTCGCCACTGATGCGCGGCGCGATCACCGGCGCGATGACGACGCTGGGCGGCCTCGGCCACACACTGCCCTTCCTCATCCCGAATTTCTGGACCGCGATGGTGCTGGCCTTCGCCGTCGTTGTCGTCGAACTCGCGGCGATTTCGTGGATTCGCACCAAATACATGGACACGCCGCCGCTGCAGGCGGCGCTTCAGGTCGCACTCGGCGGGGCCATCGTCTTCGCCGTGGGCGTTGCGATCGGCAGTAGTTGACGTTTAGGGAAACCCTCGGCACAGTCGGGGGATGAGCGCCGCACAGGATCTTCGAAACAGGCTGGCGATTCCGGTGATCGGGTCGCCGCTGTTCATCATCTCCAACCCGAAACTGGTCATCGCCCAGTGCATCGCCGGCATCGTCGGCTCGTTTCCGGCGCTGAACGCCCGGCCGGCCTCCCAACTCGACGAATGGCTGGCGGAAATCACCGAAACCCTGGCGGCGTGGGACCGCGAACATCCGGACCGCAAGGCGGCGCCGTTCGCGGTCAACCAGATCGTGCACCGCTCCAACGCGCGGCTCGAACAGGATCTCGAACTCTGCGTGAAATACCGCGCCCCGCTGGTCATCACCTCGCTCGGCGCGCGGCCGGAGGTGAACCAGGCGGTGCATGGCTATGGCGGTATCGTGCTGCACGACATCATCAACGACCGCTTCGCCCGCAAGGCGGTCGAGAAAGGGGCGGACGGGCTGATCGCCGTGGCCGCCGGCGCCGGCGGCCATGCCGGCACGCTCTCGCCCTTCGCGCTGGTGCAGGAAATCCGCACCTGGTTCCAAGGGCCGCTCGCTCTGTCCGGCGCGATCGCGACCGGCCGCGCCGTGCTCGCCGCCGAGGCGATGGGGGCCGATTTCGCCTATATCGGCTCGGCCTTCATCGCCACCGAGGAGGCCAACGCGGCCAGTGCCTACAAGCAGGCGATCGTCGCCAGCGGCGCGGAAGACATCGTCTACACCAATCTCTTCACCGGCGTGCATGGCAACTACCTGCGCCCGAGCATCGTCGCCGCCGGCCTCGATCCCGACAACCTGCCGCAGAGCGATGCCTCGGCGATGAATTTCCACGAGGGCGCGAAGGCCAAGGCGTGGAAGGACATCTGGGGCTCGGGGCAGGGGATCGGCGCGGTCGATGCCGTGCTGCCGGCAGGCGAGCGGGTCGCGCGGCTGATCGCCGAATACCGCGCGGCGCGCGCCGCCCTGTGCGGCTGAGCGCGGCTCAGGCGAACGGGTAGGGGCCGCCGCGCTCCAGCGCCCGCTGCCACGCCGGCCGCGCGTGGATCGCCGCGAGGAAGGCGTTGAGCCGCGGGTAATTGCCGCGCAGCAGCCCCCTTGTGTTCGCCGCCTCGATCGGGAAGCTCATCATGATGTCGGCGCCGGTCAGCGCATCGCCGGCGAACCAGGCGGAGTTGGCCAGCGCGTCTTCCCAGAACCGGATATTGGCGCCGAGATTGGGGTCGAGAAACGCATCGCCCACCTTGTTGCCGATGGCGCGCATCAGCGGCTTGAGCACGAAGGGCGCCTGCTTGGGCATTTCGTCGAACACCAGCTTCATCACCAGGAACGGCATCGCCGACCCCTCGGCGTGGTGCAGCCAGTAGGTGTAGCGGCGCCGCTCGTCGGTCCCTTCGGGCGGGATCAGCCGCCCCTTGCCGTAGGTGCCGATGAGATATTCGACGATCGCGCCGGTCTCGGCGACGGTGATCCCGCCATCGGTGATGACGGGGGATTTGCCGAGCGGATGCACCGCGCGCAGCGACGGCGGGGCAAGCCTCGTCTTCCGGTCGCGGTCATAGCGCTGCACCTCGTATTCGAGGCCGAGTTCCTCGAGCAGCCAGAGCACGCGCTGCGAGCGCGACGCTTCGAGATGATGAACGACGATCATGGGGTCGCGGTCTCCGGCAGGGTCATCCAGGATGGAATTTCGGGCGTCAGCGCGATGCCGTCGAGACTCAGCCTGGCATCCAGCGCATCGAGCCGCAGCAGCGCGAGGCCGCGCCGGCCGAGGCTCGTCCGCAGCGTGCCCACTTCGCGCTCACCGGCGGTGATCGCCCCGGCGGCGGGCAGGTCCGCTTCGGCATCGACCGGGACGAGCCGGCGCTTCACCAGCCCCCGGTAGCGGGTGCGGGCGGTGAGTTCCTGCCCCATGTAGCAGCCCTTGTCCCAGTCGATCCCGTGCAGATCGCCGAAGCCGGCTTCCATCAGCAGGGTCTTTTCCGGTTCGAGATCGTCGTGATCGGGCAGGCCGAGCGCCAGCCGGTGCGCGCGATAGGCGGTTTCATCCGCCGCTCCGGCCAGCGGCGCCGGCGCGAGGAGCCTGTGGCCGGCTGCGGGCAGACGCGGATCGGCGGCGACGATCGCGCCGGGGGCGGACGGCGCGCCGCCCCATGCGGCATGCACCGCGAATTCGTCCGACCGGTCGCGCAGCGCCACCTGGCTGCGCAGCCGGAAGCGCGACAGCCGGCGGATCAGGTCCGGAACCGCCACGCCCGGCGCATCCAGCAGGAGCGACTCGCCGTCGGTGAGAATGAAGAACTCGGCCAGGTAGCGCCCCTGCGGCGTCAGCAGCGCGGACCAGACGGCCCGGCCCGGTTCCGCCTTCGTCACGTCGTTCGACACGAGGCCCTGGAGGAAGGCGACGCGGTCGGGCCCCTCGATCCCGATCACGCCGCGCGCGGGAAGATATGCGATCGTCGTCATGACCGGCATGTGGCCCCTTGGCCGTGCGGCGGCAAGCCGTGCTAGAGCCTCGGGAGCATGAGAATCCTGTTCATAGCCTCGTCCCGCATCGGCGACGCGGTGATTTCCTCCGGCGCGATGGAGCGCATCCGGCACGATCATCCGGGCGCGCGGCTGACGGTGGCCTGCGGCGCCGCTTCCGCCGGCGTGTTCGCGCGCCTGCCGGGGCTGGAACGGCTGATCATCTTCGAGAAGCAGCGTCAGGATCGCCACTGGCTCTCGCTCTGGAGCCGGCTGGTGCGCGATCGCTGGGAGGTGGTGGTGGATTTTCGCGGCTCGGCGCTGGCCTACACGCTGCGCGCCGGGCGGCGGATCGTGGTGCGCGGCGGCCGGCGGCCGGGCCGGCGCTACCGGCA
>NZ_AFPR01000321.1:0-1596 GCF_000219295.1 Acidiphilium sp. PM | reverse complement strand
GCCGCCACCGGCCATGCGGGCGCGAAGGCGGCATTCAGCGCATGAAACACGCCGAACATGCTCGCCAGGCACGGCATGGCGAGCAGGGCGGCCAGCGCGCGCAGCCGCCAGCGCGTGATCTCGCCGCGATTCACCAGCACGAATCCCCAGGCCAGCAGCACCAGCGCCGGCAGCGCGCCGGCCACGCCGAAGCCCTGAAGCAGCAGGTCCGCCAGGATCGCGCCGAACCTTCCCGCGAGATTCTGCGGCGGCAGGCTGGAGGCCGTGTCGAGCGACGGATCGCCGGCATGATACGAGACCAGCGACACCAGCACCGTCAGGCCGGCCAGGACAGCGCAGAGCGCCCCGAGTTCGGCGAGGTGCCGAACGAAGCGCGCCTTCAGGGCCGGCGAGAGGAACTGGCGGGATTCGGTGGTCGCGGACATGCTTCGGTCAGGCTCCGGAAATGCGGCGTGGCGTGAACTATAACCCGAATCACCCTGATCTGACAAAGAAAATGGCCGGAAGCACCGCTCCGGCCATTTCCGCGATCCCGCAGCGCGGCGAAATCAGTAGCCGTGCTGCAGCACCTCGCCGTGCTCGGAAATGTCGAGCCCCTCGCGCTCGGCGTCCGGCGACACGCGCAGACCCATCGTGACGTCGATGATCTTCAGGATGACATAGGAAACGATGCCGCTGTAGAGCAGCGTGACGACGATCCCCTCCGCCTGCAGCACCATCTGGTGCGGATTGCCGGCCAGCAGGCCGTTGGTGCCGCCGATCGACTTCACCGCGAAAACACCGGTGAGCAGCGCGCCGGCAATGCCGCCGAGACCGTGCACGCCCCAGACATCGAGCGCGTCGTCGTATCCGAACATGCGCTTGAACCCAGTCACCCCCCAGAAGCAGACGACACCGGCGACAAGGCCGATGACCAGCGCCCCGCCGACCGGCACGAAGCCGCAGGCCGGGGTGATGGCGACGAGGCCGGCCACCGCGCCCGAAACGGCGCCGAGCAGGCTCGGCTTGCCCTTGATCATCCACTCCACGAGCGTCCACGAGAGAACCGCCGCGGCGGTCGCGAGATGGGTATTGATCATCGCATAGCCCGCCTGGCCGCCCGAGGTGAGCGCCGAGCCGGCATTGAACCCGAACCAGCCGACCCAGAGCAGCGAGGCGCCGACCAGCGTGTAGCCGAGATCGGCCGGCGCCATGTTGACGCTGCCATATCCCGTCCGCTTGCCGACCATGATGGCCGCGATCAGTCCCGCCGTTGCCGAATTGATGTGCACCACCGTGCCGCCGGCGAAGTCGAGCACTCCCTGGCCGCCGAGGAATCCGCCCGGCCCCCACACCATGTGCGCGATCGGCGCATAGACCGCGATCAGCCATACGCCGAGAAAGACCATGGCCGAGGAGAACTTGAGCCGGTCGGCCGGTCCGCCGAGGATGAGCACCGGCGTGATGATCGCGAAGGTGCACTGGAACATGCAGAACACCGTCTCCGGAATCGTGCCCGACAGCGTGCCCGTGCCATCCCCCATCAGCATCACCTGCGACAGGCCGCCGATGAACGGATTGCCCTTCGTGAAGGCGAGCGAGTAGCCGATCACCACC
>NZ_AFPR01000322.1:0-9389 GCF_000219295.1 Acidiphilium sp. PM | reverse complement strand
GGCGGCAAGGCCGAAGGGCAGCGCCAGCCAGAAGACGAGGCGGATATCGTCGCCGCTCGCCGCCATCAGCACGATCGCGAGCAGCGGGCCGGCGAAGGCGCCCACCGTGTCGAGCGACTGGCGCAGGCCGAACGCCGCCCCGCTCATCCCGGGCGGCGCGAGATCGCCCACCAGCGCATCGCGCGGCGCGCCGCGCACGCCCTTGCCGATCCGGTCGAACACGCGCGCGCCGAGCACCCAGCCCGCCGCCGGGGCGAGCGCGAAGACGGGTTTCGACAGCGCCCCCATCGCATAGCCGGCGACGGCCAGCGCCTTGCGCCGGCCGAGCCGGTCGCTGAGCCAGCCCGAGAACACCTTGACGATCGAGGCCGTGCCCTCGCCCACCCCTTCGATCAGCCCGACCATCTCGGTGCCGGCGCCGAGCGTGACGACGAGAAAGACCGGCAGCAGCGCGTGGATCATCTCCGAGGAGATATCCATCAGCAGGCTCACGCAGCCGAGCGCCCAGATCGCGCGCGGCAGGCGCGGCCGCGCGAGGTCCGTGCCGAGCGGGGCGCTCATGCCGTCAACGCGCGGGGCGGGGCATCATGCCGCCCTTGCGGGCGCCGCCAGTCCCAGTCCGTCATCGCCGCTCCTCCTGATCCGCAGGTAGGACGATATGCGGGCCGATGCCAAGCCCGCCGGCATCACCCCGCCAGCGCGGCCGCCCCGGACCGGGCGCGCGGGCGGGCCGGAAAGGCCAGCACCGGGCGGCCGCTGGTGAAGGTGCCGACGCGCTCGATGATCGCGGCGGCGTCGATGCCGTTGGCGCGGTAGAGATCGGCGATGGTGCCGGTCTGGCCGAAGCGCTCGACGCCGAGCGGCAGCACCGCATGGCCGGCGACGCCGCCGAGCCAGGACAGGGTGGCGGGATGGCCGTCGATCACCGTGACGATGCGGCAGTCGCGCGGGAGCGGGGCGAGCAGGCGCTCGGCCAGCGAGGTCACCGCCTCGCCGCGGCAGCGCGCGCGCTGGGATGCGCTCCAGCCGGCATGCAGCCGGTCGGCCGAGGTGACGGCGAGCACGCCGATATCGCGCCGGCTTTCCGCCAGCGCCCCGGCGGCGCGGATCGCCTCCGGCGCCACCACCCCCTGATAGGCGATGACGAGTTCGGCGTTCGGCCCCGGCTCGCGCAGCCAGTAGGCGCCCTCGGTCGCCCCCTGCCGCCAGGCGGTGCCGCGCCGGCCCGGCTGCTCGACCGGGTTGGTGGACAGGCGCAGATAGACCGAGCCGCCCGCCGCATCGGCGAGGCCGGTGCGCGGATCGGTATACGGATCGGCGGCGTCGCGCTGGAGATGGTCGAACGCCCATTCCATGATCGCCGCCAGCTCGTCGGCGAAGGCCGGCTCGAAGGCGGCGAGGCCGGGCTGGGTCATGCCGATCGCCGGCGTGCCGATCGACTGGTGCGCCCCACCCTCCGGCGCGAGGGTGACGCCCGATGGCGTGCCGACCAGCAGGAAGCGGGCATCCTGGTAACAGGCGTAGTTCAGCGCATCGAGCCCGCGGGCGATGAACGGATCGTAGACGGTGCCGATGGGGATCAGGCGGCGGCCGAACAGCGAACGGGCGAGGCCGGCGGCGGCGAGCAGCAGCATCAGGTTGGTCTCGGCGATGCCGAGTTCGAGATGCTGGCCCTCGGGCGCGAAATCCCAGCGCGCGGTCGAGGGGATCTTCTCGGCGCGGAAAAGGTCCGCCATCGCCTCGCGGGCGAACAGGCGGCGGCGGTTGACCCAGGGGCCGAGCGAGGTGGTGCCGGTGACGTCGGGCGAGGTGGTGAGGATGCGCGCGGCGAGCGCGCTGTCGCCGCGGGCGAGATCGTCGAGGATGCGGCCGAAGGCGGCCTGGGTGGAGATCTCCCGCTCGCCGGGTGAAGCGAGGGCGGGGACCGGCAGATGCGCATCGTCGTGCCGGCGGCGGCCGGCGGCGAAGAAGGGCACCGCGTCGAGCCAGGCGCGGAAGCCGTCCACGTCCGCCACCGCGGCGAAGCGCTCCCACTCCTCGCCCTGCCCCACGCCCATGTGGCGCTGCCAGGCCTGCATCTGCTCGACCGTCATCACCCCGCCGTGATTGTCCTTGTGCCCGGCGATCGGCGTGCCCCAGCCCTTGATCGTGTAGGCGAGGAAGCAGGTCGGGCGGTCGTGGTCGATCGCGGCGAAGGTGTCGGCCATGGTCTGCACGCAGTTGCCGCCGAGATTCTCCATCAGCGCGGCCAGCTCGGCATCGCTGCGCCGGGCGATCAGCGCCGAGACCGCGCCCTGGTCGCCCAGCTCGTCGAGCAGCCGCTTGCGCCAGGCGGCGCCGCCCTGGAAGGTGAGTGCTGCGTAGCGCTGGTTGGGGCAGGAATCGATCCAGCGTCGCAGCGCCTCGCCGCCCGGCTCGGCGAAGGCCGCGCGCTGCAACGCGCCGTACTTGATCCGCACCACGTCCCAGCCGAACGCCTCGAAGATCTTCTCGATGCGCTGCCACAGCCCCTCGCGGGCGACGCCGTCGAGCGACTGGCGGTTGTAGTCGATCACCCACCAGACATCGCGCAGCCCGTTCTTCCAGCCTTCCTGGAGGCATTCGTGGATGTTGCCCTCGTCGATCTCGGCATCGCCCATCAGCGCGACCATGCGGCCGCGCCGCAGATCCCGCCCCCAGGGCTTCGCCGCGATATAGTCCTGCACCAGCGCGGCGAAGGAGGTGATGGCGACGCCGAGCCCGACCGAGCCGGTGGAGAAATCCACGTCGTCATCGTCCTTGGTGCGGCTCGGATAGCTCTGGGTGCCGCCGAAGCCGCGGAAAGTCTCCAGCCGCTCGCGCGTGGTGTTGCCCATCAGGTATTGCATCGCGTGAAACACCGGGGCGGCGTGCGGCTTCACCGCGACGCGGTCCTCCGGGCGCAGCGCGGTGAAATAGAGCGCCGCCATGATGCCCACCATCGAGGCGGAGGAGGCCTGATGCCCGCCGGTCTTGATCCCGTCCACCTTCGGCCGGAGGTGGTTGGCGTTGTGGATCATCCAGTGCGACAGCCAGAGCAGGCGCTGTTCGGCGGTTTTCAGATGCGGCGTCATTCGCGGTCTCCCGGCGTGAGGGCGGTGCGCCGAGTCTAGGCGGGCGGGCGGAGCGAATCCTTGCGATTCGCGCGGCCCAGGGCAATATCGTGGCGATAGTCTGCAAGGAACCGCGCCATCATGGTGAAATCCGGCACAATCGACGATTTCGATAGGGAGATCCTGTCCGCCCTGCGGAGCGATGCGCGGATCTCCATGCTCGACCTCGCCGAGCGGGTCGGGCTGAGCGCGACGCCGGTGGCCCGCCGCGTGCGCCGGCTGGAGCGCGAGGGCATCATCCGCGGCTATACCGTGATGATCGACGAGGCGGCCCTCGGCTTCGACGTGTCGGTGTTCGTCTCGGTCAAGCTCGACAAGCAGGTGGACGACGCGCTGGTGCGTTTCGAGGCGGCCATCGCCTCGTTCCCCGAGGTGGTCGATTGCTGGCTGATGACCGGCAACCGCGACTACCTGCTCCGGGTGGTGACGACGAGCCTCGCCGCGTTCGAGCAGTTCCTGGTCGGGCAACTGACGCGGGTGCGCGGCGTCGCCTCGATCGAGAGCTCGATCCCGCTGCGCCGGGTCAAGGCCGGGGTGTCGCGCTCGGCGTGACCGGCCAGCCCGCGTTCAGGCGCTCGCCGCCAGTGCGGGCGCGGCGGCCGGATCGAACGGACGATCGGGCACCCGCCCCGTCATCTGCAGCCAGTCCGTCACGTCCGCGGCGGGAATCGGACGGCTGAACAGATACCCCTGAACGCTGCCGACGCCCCGCTCCACCAGGTTGCGGTTCTGTTCCGGCGTCTCGACGCCTTCGGCCGTCACCTGCAGCCCGAGCGCGCGGGCGATCGAGAGGATCGCCTCGATCGTCGCATAGCCGTTGCGCCCGGCGTCGCGCACGAAGGACTGGTCGATCTTGATCACGTCGATCGGCAGGTTGCCGAGGAAGGACAGCGACGAGAAGCCGGTGCCGAAATCGTCGAGCAGGATTCCCACGCCCATCTGCCGCAGCCTGTCGAACAGCGGCGCCGAGCGGTCGGCGTCGTGCAGGAACATCGTCTCGGTGATTTCGATCTTCAGGCGCGATGGCGGCAGCCCGGAAACCGCCAGCGCGTGCTCGACGTCATCGAGCAGGCTGCCGACCAGCACATGCGAGACCGAGATGTTGACGGTGACGGCGATCGAGGGGTCCGGCCAGCCGGTCGCCGCGCGGCACGCCTCTTCCAGCACCCAGCGGCCGATCCGCTCGATCTGCCCGCTCTGCTCGGCGACCGGGATGAACGTCGCCGGGCTGACCGCGCCGCGCACCGGGTGATTCCAGCGCAGCAGCGCCTCGAACGCCGTGCAGGCGCCCGTCCGCGCGTCGATGATCGGCTGGAACACCAGGCGGAACTGATCCCCCTTGATGGCGTCCCGCAGGCCCTGTTCGAGGTCGTAGCGATCCGCCATGTCATCGGCGAGAACCGGGTCGAAGCGCTTGGCCCGGCTCTTGCCCTCGCGCTTCGCCGCATACATCGCGACATCGGCGGCGCGGATCACGCTGTCGGCGGTATCGCCATTGTCGGGATAGAGCGCCACCCCCACCGAGGCCTCGACCCGGCAGACATCCGCGCCCACCGTGATCGGCACCTTGATCGCCTCGATCAACCGCTCGGCATGGCGGAGCGCCTCCTCGCCGCCGCAGTCCGGCAGGGCGACGAGGAACTCGTCGCCGCCCCACCGCGCGACGTCCCCCGTCGCGCCGATCACCCGGGCGACGCGCTCGGCGGTTTGCCGCAGAACCTGGTCCCCCATTTCGTGGCCGCGCAGGTCGTTGATCTGCTTGAAGCTGTCGAGATCGATGAACAGCAGCGCGACCCGGCCGGGCGCCCCCACCGAACCCTCCGCGCGCCCGGCGAGGCGGGCGGTGAAGGTCGGGCGGTTGTAGAGCCCGGTCAGCGGATCGGTCGAGGCGAGCCGGCTCAGGGCCGCCGCGTAGCGCTCGCGCTCGGCCACCTCGTGCGCGAGCTGGGCGGTCCGCTCGCACACCCGGCGCTCCAGGCTCTCGTTGGCGTCCGCGAGGTCGCTCTTCATCGCTTCGAGATGAACCCTCTCCTGCTCGGAGCGCAGCGTCAGCACCTGGTTCGTGCGCATCAGGCGCAAGCCGCGCAGCACCGTCCGCGACGTGGTCCGGGCGAAGAAGAACGACGAGATGTAGCCGACGATGCCGATCACCGCGAATTTCTGCCCGCCCGGCTGATACGCGATCAGGGTCTCCGCAACCCCCGGCAGCAGGACGGCGGTGCAATAGGTCACGATCAGCGGAAAGCTGGCGCTCAGGACGGTGACGCTCCCCCCCGCCATGCCGAAACACACCATGAACGCATACGCCCGCTCGACGACGGCGAGATGCGGAAAGAAGAAGATCGGGAAACTGCCGAGCAGCAGGGCCAGGGTCGACGTGCCGAGCCCGAAGCGGCGGATCATCTTCCGGCCGTCGAAAGGCTTCCGGCTGACCCGGGGAAACAGGATGAAGATGTCGACGGAGCGGATCGCGGAAACGAGGACGATGGCGGCGAACCAGGCCAGCAGGGCGGACCACTCGCCCGGCGCCTGCACGAGGAGGATGAGCAGGAACGACACCGCGACCGTGACGAACACGCTGCCGCCGCCCAACGAATAGAGCAGTTCGGCACGATCCCTCTCGATCAGCTCCTCCAGTTCGGGATCGGCTGTTTCGTCAGGCTCTGATCGCTTGGGCTTACGCATGTGAATTCCCGACAGGGGATCGGCTTGACGATCCGGCGCCATACTCGCGGACCGGCGGACCCCCTTGCGGCGTCCGCCACTCCCTCACGCGCCTTAAGCACGGCAATTCTTAATGGATCGTTATGAAATCCCGGGGCATATCAGGGATGACCTGCCCGCTGACCGGCCGCTCGAAGCACGTCTCCGGCCGGAACACCCACATCCCGCGTCCTGCCGGATTGCCGTCCGATCGGTGGTAGTTTAACGATAAATCTCAACTTGGGAGAGGTGGGCCTCTTTTGCTATGCCGATGATAGCGCAACCAACGGCCGCCCGGCCGCAAGAGCAAAATTTGATCCCGACGCCACGTCAATACGGAGGAAACCGATGAGTTCAAGCACAGGAGCGGCGGAGGTGGGCATGACCCGCTGGTTCCGCCTCATTCCCATCGCGATGATCGTCTACATCATCTCGTTCATGGACCGCACCAACATCGCCTATGCCTTTTCGGGAATCGGCCACGATTTCCACATCACCAAGGCGGACGAAGGCACCGCGGGCGGCATCTTCTTCGTCGGCTACGTGCTGCTGCAGATTCCCGGCGGCTGGCTGGCCGAACACTGGTCCGCCAAGAAATTCGTCGCCATCATGATCTGCTTCTGGGGGCTGATGGCGCTGGCCTGCGGGCTCGCGCAGAATTTCACCCAGCTCGTGATCTTCAGGTTCCTTCTCGGCGTCGCCGAGGGCGGGATCTGGCCGGCCACGCTGGTGCTGCTGTCGCACTGGTTCCCCGTGCAGGAGCGCGCCCGCGCCTACGGCTTCTGGATCGCCAACCTGGCGATCTCGTCGATCATCACCCAGCCGCTGTCGGGCTTCATCGTCGCCGGCTCGGACTGGCGCACGCTCTTCTTCGTCGAAGGCGCGCTGCCCTTCATCATCGCGCTGCCGCTCTGGCTGATCTTCATCAAGGACCGGCCCGAAGACGCCCATTGGTGCCTGCCCGCCGAGCGCGACTACATCAACCGCTCGCTCGCCCAGGACCGCGCCAACGAACCCGAGCCGGGACCGTTCAGCGACATCTTCAAGTCCGCGACGGTGTGGCGCCTCGTGGTGGTCTATTTCCTCGTGCAGGTCGGCTTCTACGGGCTGAACATGTGGATGCCCACCCTGCTCAAGTCCCTCACGCATGCGGGCTTCGGCGCGGTCGGCCTGATCGCGACACTGCCCTACGTGGTCGCGGGGCTGATGCTCTGGTTCAACGGCTGGTGGGCGGACACCAACCGCCGCTACTCCCGCCACGTCTTCCTGCCCATGACGCTGGCGGCCGTCAGCCTCATCCTGTCGGTGACGGTCGGCGAGGGCATGATCCTGCTGTCCATCTTCTTCCTCTGCCTCGCGATGGGCGGCGCGATGTCCTATGACGGCCCGTTCTGGGCGGCCGCCTCGCGCACGCTGCCCGTCGCCCTGGTCGGCGGCGCCATGGGGCTGATCAACGCGCTCGGCAATCTCGGCGGCTATCTCGGGCCGTTCCTGGGCGGCTATCTCCAGGACAAGACGCACAATTTCTACGCCACGGCGATCCTCTTCGCCATCTCGCTGTTCGCCGCCGGCCTCGTGATGCTGACGATCAGGGTCCGCGAAACGGCCCCGACCGTGCACGGCCCCGCGGTCAGCCCCGCCGAATGAGCCAGTGTCCCGGACACTGGAAAACGATAAGAACAATAGTCTAGCACCAAGCTGACGAAGGCACCGGCCGGTTCCACCCGCGCCGGTGCCACCTCGTCCATCCCCGAACGCCCCTGAACGCGGTCCATCAACACGGCGGACGAACGCCGGACATGACGCGGCGTTCGCCGCCACCGGACGCCGCCACCGGCCGCACCCTTCCGGACCACCCGGGCCGCCGGGGCCAGCGCGCCGGCTCATAGGCTTATGCACAAATGCGATTTGCCGCCGCCCCGGCGTGCTGACTAACGTCCGGTGTCCACTGGAGGTCACCGATGCCGGATACGCCCCTGCGCAACCGCCTCTCCGCGCTTCTCGCCCAGCGTCCGCCCCGGCACACGCTGCCGCAGGCCTTCTACACCGATCCCGAGATCTTCGAGTTCGACCTGCGCGAGATCTACGGCCGCAGCTGGCTGCTCATCGGGCTGGAAACCGAGATCCCCGACCCCGGCAGCTATCTCGCGATGACCATCGGCCGCTCGCCGATCCTCCTGCTCCGCGGGCAGGACGGGGTGCTGCGCGGCTTCTTCAACACCTGCCGCCATCGCGGCGCGCAGATCCTGGCCGATGGCTGCGGCCACGCGCAGCGCCTGCTCTGCCCCTATCACCAGTGGATGTATGACGACACCGGCGCCCTGCGCGGCGCCGGCCGCATGCCGCGCGAGTTCGACAAGTCCGCCCACGGTCTGAACCCGATCCATGTCCGCACCGTCGCCGGCACCGTCTATGTCTGCCTCGCCGCCGAGCCGCCCGAATTCGACGCCTTCCACGACCATCTCGCGCCGATGCTCGCCGGCCACGATCTCGGCAACGCCAAGCTCGCCGCCGAATGCACGCTGTTCGAGCGCGGCAACTGGAAGCTGGTGATGGAGAACGCGCGCGAGTGCTATCACTGCGGCGCCGGCCATCCCGAGCTCGCCCGCTCCTTCCCGACCGACGTGCGCGGCAATTTCAGCACCGCCGGCATGGTCGACCTGCCCGGCTTCATCGCGCGGATGGAGGCGCTCGGCCTGCCCTCCGCCGCGGTGCAGGGCGAATGGTGGCAGGCCTCGCGCTTCCCGCTGCGCGACGGCAACGTGTCGATGACGATGGACGGCACGCCCTGCGTCGCCAAGCCGCTCTGCCACGTCAACGGCGGCGATGTCGGCTCGCTGCGCTGGGCGCTGGAGCCGCACTGCTTCGCCCATGCGGTGGGCGATTTCCTCATCATCTTCTCCGCCCTGCCGCTCGCGCCGCAGGAAACCCTGGTCGTCGCCAAGTGGTATGTCCACAAGGATGCCGAGGAAGGCGTCGACTACACGCGGGACGGGCTGATGCATGTCTGGAACGAGACCAACCTGCAGGACCGCGCGCTGGTCGAGCTGAACCAGCGCGGCGTCAACTCGCTCGGCTACGTGCCCGGCCCCTACAGCGAGGCGTCGGAGAGTCTCGCCATCGGCTTTACCGACTGGTACGTGAACAGCGTTTCCCGCCGCATCGGCGCGGCGGCGCCGGCCCTGAAGCTGGTCGACGCCTGACGTGGCGGGGCGGCGCGTCGAGACCATCGCGGTCGGCCACGGCTACGATCCGGCGAGGCATAACGGGGCGGCGAAACCGCCCGTCTACATGAGCTCCACCTTCGTCTATCGCGACGCCGCGCACGCCCGCTCGGCGCATGAGGGCTACGCCGCCGGCCGCGCCCCCGACGCGGGCGACGCCGAGGGCTACATCTACGCCCGGCTCGACCACCCGAACCTGCAGATGCTGCAGGCGCGCATGGCGGCGCTGGACGGCGCGGAAGCCTGTGCGGCGTTCGGTTCCGGCATGGCGGCGGTGGCCACCGCGCTGCTCTCGCTGGTCCGCCCGGGCGACTCGGTGCTGCACACGAGC
>NZ_AFPR01000323.1:0-2291 GCF_000219295.1 Acidiphilium sp. PM | reverse complement strand
CGCGGCGCTGACGCGGCTCGACGTCGATCAGCGCGGGCTCGATGCGATGGACCGGCGCTATCTCCGCCGCATCGCCGAGCACCACAATGGCGGGCCGGTCGGTATCGAGACCCTGGCCGCGGCACTGTCGGAACCGCGCGACACGCTCGAAGACGTGATCGAGCCCTTTCTCATCCAGGAGGGGTTCGTGATCCGCACCCCGCGCGGTCGAATGCTCGGGCGCGAGGCCTGGGCGCATCTCGGCCTGCTGCCGCCCGCCGCTGCTCCCGGCCAGTCGGATCTGCCGTTCGACCCATGAACGACGTCGCGAACATGCTGGAAAATGCGCTTCGCGGCGGCGAGCACCGGCTCGGCGTGCGGATCTATTTCGAGGATACCGATGCGGGCGGCATCGTCTATCACGCCAATTATCTGCGTTACGCCGAGCGGGCGCGGTCGGAAGCCCTGCGTTCGCTGGGGGTGCCACACGCGGAAATGGTAGATGTCCACGACCGGATGTTCGTAGTGCACCGCGCGGAAATCGACTATGAGCGGCCCGCGCGACTCGATGATCTGATCACCGTCGTGACCCGTGTGCGGCAGGTTGCCGCCGCGCGTGTCGCGCTGGACCAGACGATCCGGCGCGACGCCATTACGCTGGTGCGAATCAGGCTGCAGCTCGCCTGCGTCGATCGGGCGAGCGGGAGAGCGGCGCGCCTGCCGGCGGAGATGCGCGCCGCCCTCGTGCGGATGCACGATGACGCTGTCGCGGGCGGCAAAACAGAAGACGGCCTGGCGGCCGTGGAAGGGGACTGAACGTGGATCAGGCTGTGAATACTGCCGGGCTCGCGGCACCGGGCACCAACCTCTCGCTGCTGGGCATGTTCCTGCATGCGGGTTTCGTGGTGCAGGTCGTCATCGTGCTGCTGCTTGCGGCCAGCGTCTGGGTCTGGGCGATCATCATCGAGAAGTCGCTCAGCATCCGCCGCGTCAACCGCGAGGCCAACGCGTTCGAGGACAAGTTCTGGTCCGGCCGCAGCCTGGATGAGCTTTACGACCAGGAAGGCGCGGAACCGGGCCATCCGATGGCGGCCGTTTTCGGCGCCGCCATGGGCGAATGGCGCCGTTCCAGCCGGATCGCGGGCGCCGACGTGGTGCGATCCAGCGTCGCCGAACGGATCGACCGGGCGATGGGCGTCACGACGATGCGGGAAATGGAACGCCTTGAACGCTACATGGTGTTTCTGGCCTCGATCGGCGCGGTGGCCCCGTTCGTCGGCCTGTTCGGCACGGTCTGGGGCATCATGCACTCGTTCTCGGCGATCGCGGCGATGCACAACACCAATCTCGCCGTTGTCGCGCCCGGCATCGCCGAAGCGCTGTTCGCCACCGCGATCGGCCTCGTCGCGGCCATTCCGGCCGTGCTTGCCTACAACAAGCTGTCGACCGATCTTGCCCGCCTGGCCGCGCGCCTCGAGGCCTTCGGCGCCGAGTTCAGCGCGATCCTCTCCCGCCAGGCCGAGGAGCGCACCTGACCATGGCCGGCGGTCTGCTCGATCGGAAATCCGGCGGAAGGCGCGGTCGCTACCGGCCCATGGCGGAAATCAACGTCACCCCCCTCGTCGACGTGATGCTCGTCTTGCTGATCATCTTCATGATCACGGCGCCGCTCATCACCTCCGGCGTCACCGTCAATCTGCCGCACGCCAATGCGAAGCCGGTCAATACCGACGCGACGCCGATCACCATCTCGGTGAAGGCTGATGGCTCGGTGTATCTGCAGAACTCGTCGGTCCAGCTCGACAATCTGGTTTCGACCCTGCAACAGATCGCCAAGCACAACACCGACCGCCGCATCTTCGTGCGTGGAGACACCGCAGTGCCCTACGGCACGATGCTGAAGGTGATGGCCACGATCACCAATGGCGGGTTCACCAAGGTCGCGCTGCTCGCCCAGCAGCCGACGGCCACGAAACGCTGAGCCAGCCGGAACGGGATCACCGGCAGGCGGATGGATTGAGACGGGATCGACCCATGGAACCTGAGCTTCGGCGCGGTGCGATCGTCTCGGGAATCGCTCATCTGGCGATCATTCTGCTGCTCGTCGCCGTCCTGCCGACGGAGAAGCTGAACGCCCCGCCTTCCGAGGCGGTCGATGTCACGCTGGTCGGCAACGCGGCGCCGCAGCAGGCGCTCCACAAGGGCAAGGTGGCGGCGCCGGCGGACACGAAGGTGGTCCACAAGGCCCATCTTGCCGTCCAGAAGCCCAAGCCTCAGCCGAAGGTCGCACCGCCGCCGCCGCCGCCGCCGCC
>NZ_AFPR01000324.1:0-734 GCF_000219295.1 Acidiphilium sp. PM | reverse complement strand
GATCGATTCGGCCGAGCCGCCGCCGCCATGCCGGTAGAGCAGGGCGAGGACGAGCGAGAGCACCATGAACAGAGTCGCCAGCACCGCGGTGACGCGGGTGAGCAGGTTGGCGGTGCCGCGCCCGGTCATGAAGCTGCCCATGCCCTGGCTGGTGCCGAGGCCGAGGCCGCCGCCCTCGCTGCGCTGGATCAGCACGACGCCGATCAGGGCAATGGTGATGAACGCCTGGAGGACGAGCAGAACGGTGATCATGGGAGCGTGGCGGCCTTTCGGAGTGACGCGCGGGTTCTAGAGCATCAGCCCGCCGGATGGAACCATCCGGCGGGGCGGGGATGCCCGATTGTCGGGTCGACGGCGTCCTCTAGTCCCGCGCCGCGGCGGAGGCAATCGCCAGGAAGTCCTCCGCCTTGAGGCTGGCGCCGCCGACCAGGGCGCCGCCGACCTCGGGCAGGGCGAGCAGGGACGCCGCGTTCGAGGGCTTGACCGAGCCGCCGTAGAGGATCGGCATCGTCGCGCCGGCGGCGCCGAGCTGGCGGCGCAGGGCGGCGCGGATCGAGGCGTGCATCGCCGCGACGTCCTCCTCGGTGGGGGTGCGGCCGGTGCCGATCGCCCAGACCGGCTCGTAGGCGATGATGCCGGGGGCGACGACGCCGGGGACGGTCTGGCCGGCCAGTTCCTCCGGCAGGCTGCCGGCGAGCTGGGCGCGGACCACGGTTTCGGCCTCGCCGGAATCG
>NZ_AFPR01000325.1:0-787 GCF_000219295.1 Acidiphilium sp. PM | reverse complement strand
CGCCGGCGCGCTGACCTGGGCGCTGACCCTCGCCATCCTGTTCACCCCGCTGCAGCGCCGGCTGGAACGGCTGGTGCGCCATCCGGGTGCCGCCGCGATCATCACGGTGGGCATCGCCGCCATCGTCGTCGCCGCCCCCGCGGTGCTGGTGATCGAGCGGCTGGTGCGCGAGGCGGCGGCGAGTGCCGCCTATGTGCAGCAGCACCTCGCCGCCGGCACGCTCGCGGTGCCGCCGCAGGTGGACTGGCTCGCCAGGCAGATCGACCTGCAGGCGATGATCACCCGGGCCAGCGGCCTGCTCAGCACGGTCGGCGCCTCGTTCCTGCGCGGCTCGCTGGCGCAGGCGGTCGAGATCGTGCTGACCTTCTACATCCTGTTCTTCTTCCTGCGCGACCGCGCGCGGGCCGATGCCGCGCTGCGCGCCGTGCTGCCGCTGACCGGGCCGGAGACCGACCGGCTGTTCAGCCGCACCGCCGATACGGTCTATGCCGTGATCTACGGCACGGTGATGGTCTCGACCCTGCAGGGCCTGCTCGGCGGGCTGATGTTCTGGGGCCTCGGCCTCGCCGCGCCGTTGCTCTGGGGCGTGGTGATGGGGATGCTCTCGCTGGTGCCGGTGCTCGGCGCCTTCATCGTCTGGATTCCCGAGGCGGTGCTGCTGGCGCTGAACGGCCACGAGGAGAAGGCGATCATCCTCTCGCTCTGGGGGGCGCTGGTGGTCGGCACGATCGACAACGTGGTCCGCCCCGTGCTGGTCGGCAACCGGCTGCAGCTGCACACGGTGCCG
>NZ_AFPR01000326.1:0-880 GCF_000219295.1 Acidiphilium sp. PM | reverse complement strand
GGCAGGTCGACGGCGTCGTCGGCCAGCACGTCGAGGATCAGGCGCGCCGCGTCCGGCCAGGAGGGCGGGCGGTAATTGCGCGCGATGTCGGCCTCGAGCCCGGCGCGGCGCGAGGGATTGCGCACGAGGCCGCTGATCGCGCGGCGGGCGTCGCCGAGGTCGTTGGGATCGAAATAGATGCAGAAGCGCCCGCCCGCCTCGGGGATCGCGGCGGTGTTGGAGGCGACGACCGGCTTGCCGAAGCCGAGACTCTCGGTGACCGGCAGGCCCCAGCCCTCGTAGAAGGAGGGATAGATCGTGAATAGGCAGTCGCGGTAGAGGATCGCCAGCTCGGCGTCGGTCGGGCTTTCGATCAGGCGCAGCTTGCCGCCGAGCCAGCCGGCATTCTCGCACTGGGTGATGAAATCCTGCGACATCCAGCCGATGCGGCCGGCGAGGATGAGGTCGGGCACGAGGTCCGGCTTTTCCTGCATGATCATCTCGCGCCAGAGGCGCAGCATGCCGGCATGGTTCTTCCGCGGCTCGATGGTGGAGACGAACAGCACGTAGGGGCGCGGGTGCAGGGGCGCCGCGTCGGGATCGGCCTTGCGGGGGAAATGCGCGCCGACCGGCACGGGAATCGCCTCCGGGATCGGCAGGCCGGCGCGTTTCGCATGATCGCGCAGGGCCCGGCGCGTGGCGTGGGAGATGGTGAACAGGCGGTCGGCCTGGGGCAGCACCGTCTCCATCCAGGTGCGGAAGCCGGTGGTGGTGGAGCGGGCCGACCATTCGGGGAACAGGGCGGGAACCAGGTCGTAGACGAAGGGGGCGAAGCGCACGCCGTCGCGGCGGGCGGCGTCGATCCGGGCGGCATAGTCGGGGAACGGCCAGGTGGCGCCGA
>NZ_AFPR01000327.1:0-2271 GCF_000219295.1 Acidiphilium sp. PM | reverse complement strand
CCTTGTGGGCGCCGATCAGCTGCCGCACATCGGCGGGTGTCATGCCGAACTTGATGCCCATGATGTCAATGGCCGGCTTCGCCGCGGGCGTGGCGGCGGAGGCTGGCGCGCAGCCGCCGGCGAGCGCTGCCGCCGCGAGGGCGGCAGCAGCGAGATGTTTCATCTGCATGTCGATTGTTCCGTGTGCGTTAAGGGAGAATGCCGGCCGGATGGACGATATATTCCCAGTGACCGTCATGCTTCCTGAAGTCGAAGGGCTTGGTGGCGGTGCTGCCGTCCGGCGCGGCCAACTTGATCTGGCACCTGAAGATGCCCTGCTCCGCGGACTTGCACGAAACCGCCTTGAACTTGATCTTGTCGATCCCGGCAATCGCCGAATGGGCGACGTCGGTGGCCATGCTCCGGGCCATGGCGTTGCTGCCGGCGGCGGCCATTTCCTTTTGCAGCGCGGCGTTGATCTGATCCTTGATCGCCTGCTTCGCCTCTTTCGGACTGGGGCCGGTCCGGCCGCACCCGGCCAGCGCGAGCAGCGGGATCATCGTCAGGGCAGTCTTTTGAATGATTCTCACGGGAAAATTCTTCTTCTTGAAAAGCGTGACTGATCGGAAGGATCGCCGCGGCCGGGCATCACGATACTGAAAACACGACATGCCCGTCGCGGCAGATGGAAATCAAAATTGACAAATAATTATCACATTAAATTCCTCGACTTTTAGAAAAGCATTTCATTACGATTCTTCGATGAACCGGGTCTCCCACAAAATGTCCTGCCTGTAAACAGTTCGTGATCGAAACCGGCGGGGCCGGGTTCAGCCGGCGCCGAGATATTCGATCGCCGCGTCCACGCCGCCGCGCGCGTGCGGCACGCGGGCGAGGCGCAGCGCCATCTCGACCACGCCGAGCGTGCCGAGCAGCATCGCCTCGTTGAGATCGCCCATATGGCCGATGCGGAACACCTTGCCGCCGAGCGGATCGAGCCCGGCGCCGAGCGAGACGTTGAACCGGTCATAGGCGATCCGCCGCACCGCCTCGCCATCGTGCCCCTCGGGCATGCGGATCGCCGTCACCGAATCCGACCGCCTGGCCGGATCGGCGCAATAGAAGGCCACGCCCTGGTTCCCGCTCCAGACCGAAACCGCCCGCCGCGTCGCTTCCGCGAGGCGGTGATGCCGGCGCCACACCGCCTCGATCCCCTCCGCCTCGATCAGCCGCACGGATTCCAGCAGGCCGTAGAACGGCGCGATCGGCACGGTGCCGGTGAAGCTGCGGTGCCGGCGCGCCATCATCCTGGTCCAGTCGAAATAGAACCGCGTCAGCCGCGCCTGGGCATGGGCGGCGAGCGCCTTTTCGCTCACCGCGGTGAAGGCGAGGCCGGCGGGCAGCATCAGCCCCTTCTGGCTGCCGCCCACCACGGCGTCGATCCCCCAGTCGGCCATGCGGAATTCGATCGAGCCGAAGGAGGAGATCGTGTCCGCGAGCAGCAGCGCCGGGTGGCCGGCGGCGTCGAGTGCGGCGCGGATCTCGGGCAGCGGCACGGCAACACCGGTCGAGGTCTCGTTATGGACGATGCAGATCGCCTTGATCTCGTGCGCCGTGTCGGCGGCGAGACGCTCCGCGATCGCGCCGATATCGGGGCCGCGCCGCCAGTCGGCCTCCGGCATTTCGACCTCGAGGCCGAGCGCGCGCGCCATCGCGCCCCAGACGCGGGAGAAATACCCGGCCTCCGGCATCAGGATGTGGTCACCCGGCGAGAACAGGTTCTGCAGCGTCGCCTCCCAGGCGCCGTGGCCGCTGGAGGTGTAGATGAACACCTCGCCGGTGGTGAACAGCAGCCGCTTCAGCCCCGCCACCGCGCGGTCATAGACCTCGATGAAATCGGCGCTCATGAAATCGGTCGTCGGCCGGTCCATCGCCCGCAGCACGGAGTCGGGAATGTTGGTCGGGCCGGGGTTGGCGAAGAACAGGCGGCCTGGCTTGCGGGGGGCGGGGGACTCGGGGGTCATCGGCCTCATTTCCTTCCGGGGTGACGATACCGAAACCTACCCCGGAGTGCCGGCGTTTGCCCACCCGCGCGGTTGCATCGCCGCCTCGTGCGCGAGCAGCCAGCGCTTGCGCTCCAGCCCGCCGGCATAGCCGGTCAGCGATCCGTCGGCGCCGGTGACGCGGTGGCACGGCACGACGATGGCGACCGGATTGGCGCCATTGGCCAGCCCCACGGCGCGGACGGCGCGCGGCCGGCCAATCCGCGCGGCGAGGGCGCCATAGCTCAGC
>NZ_AFPR01000328.1:0-1697 GCF_000219295.1 Acidiphilium sp. PM | reverse complement strand
TTTCCGTTCCTGCTCTACCAGCCCGGGCCACGGAGTTTCGCGATCGCCGCCGCGGTGAGCCTGGCCACCTCGCTCGCCGGCGGCATGGGGGGCGGTGGGCCGCGCCGCGCGGCTGCCGCCGGCGATCGCGATGCAGCCGGCGCCGCCGGCGGTCTATCGGCGGTCTCGCCTCGGCCCGGCGGCGCTGGGGCGGTTCCTCGACGGGCCGAGCCGGATGATCGTCCGCCGCCTGCTGCGCTGGCCGCTGCGCGCCTTCCTGGCGAGCGCCGGCCTCGCGCTCTCGGTCGGCGTGCTGATCCTCGCGCTGCAATGGGTCGATGCGGTGAACGCGCTGGTCGAGACGCATTACGAGCGCGGCCAGCGGCAGGACGCGACGATCACCTTCAACGACCTGCGGCCGCGCGGCGTTCTCGACGATATCCGGCATCTGCCGGGCGTGCTGGCGGCGGAGCCGTTCCGCATCGTGCCGGCGCGGCTCGCGCGCGGCCGGGCCGAACAGCGCGAACCGGTGATCGGCGTGCCGGCCGGCGCGCGCCTCGCCCCGGTGCATGACGTGGCGCGGGGGCCGATCGACATGCCGGCGGACGGGCTGGTGCTGTCGCGCCAGCTGGCGGGGCTGCTGCATGCCGGCATCGGCGATCCGGTCCGCGTGCAGTTGCTCGAAGGGCGGCGCGCGGTGCTGACGGTTCCGGTCGTCCGGCTGTTCGACACCTATATCGGCAAGCCGGCCTACATGAACCTTGCCGCGCTCAACCGGCGGATGGGCGATGGCAGCGTGCTCTCGGGCGTTCATGTCACGCTCGATGAACCGCGGCGCGCGGCGTTTCTCGCCCGGCTGCGGACCCTGCCGGGGATTGCCGCGATCCAGTTCCGCCGGGCGGCGATCGACACGTTCCACCGGACGATGGGCGAGACCATCGACATCTTCCTTGGTTTCTTCATCGGGTTCGCCTCGGCGCTGTCGGTCGGGGTGATCGTCAACGCGATCCGCATCGCGCTGTCGGAGCGCGAGCGCGAACTGGCGACGCTGCGGGTGCTCGGCTTCAGCCGCGCCGAGGTGGCCTATATCCTGCTCGGCGAGATCGGGCTGCTGGTCTGGATCGCCATTCCGCTCGGCTGCGGGGCGGGGACGCTGCTCGCCTGGTATTTCGGCAAGGCGTTCGAGACCGAGCTGTTCCGGGTGCCGCCGGTGATCTACCCGTCGACCTATGGCACCGCGGCGCTGATCATGATCGCGACGGCGGCGATTGTCGCCGCCTGGCTGCGGCGGCACCTCGACCGGCTGGACATGATCGCCGTGCTGAAGACGCGGGAGTAGGAACCCATGCGCCCCTTCGTCCGGCGGATCGTGATCTGGGGCGTGCTGGCCGCGGCGGTCGGCGCCGGGATCGTCTACAGTTTCCGCCCGCGGCCGGTGGCGGTGGATGTCGCCACCGTTGCCAGAGGCATGCTGCGCGTGACCATCGACGATGACGGCGAGACCAGGGTGCGCCACGTCTACACGCTGCAGGCGCCGCTGACCGGGGATCTCGACCGGATCACCGCCGATCCGGGCGACCCGGTGACCGCGGGACGGACGGTGCTGGCGCGGATCGTGCCGGCGCCGCCCTCGATGCTCGATACCCGCACGATGGCGGAGCGGGAGGCCGCGGTGGGCGCGGCGCTGGCGGCGAAGGCGCAGGCGGCGGCCGAGCGGG
>NZ_AFPR01000329.1:0-4769 GCF_000219295.1 Acidiphilium sp. PM | reverse complement strand
CTGCTGCCCGAGGGGCCGGCCGGGATCGACCGGGTGGCCGCAAGCCTCGGCCTGCCGCGCTGGACGCTGCAGCGCCGGCTCGCCGAACACGGAATCACCTATTCGGAATGCATCGACCAGGTGCGGGCGCGGCTGGCGCTGATGTACCTCGCCGAGCCGCATCTCTCGATCGCCGCGGTCGCCGAACTGCTCGGCTATTCCGAGGTGAGCGCCTTCTCGCGGGCCTGCCGCCGGTTGCACGGCGCCTCGCCCGAGACGGTGCGCCGCAAGCTCGGCGCCCGCGCGATGCCTGACAGCACGACCGGGCGGCCAAGCCCGGCACACACGGCCTGACGGTCAACATGGGAGACGGAGATGTCGAACAACCAGGATGAGGCGCGGATCCTCGCCGAGGATACCGCAACGCTGCACAAGATGGGCTATGCGCAGGAACTCTCCAGGCGCATGCACGGATTTTCCAACTTCGCCATCGCCTTTTCGATCATCTGCATCCTTGCGGGCGGAATCACCTCGTTCCAGGCGGCGTTCTCGGCCGCCGGGCCGGGGGGCGTGTTCGTCGGCTGGATCGTGGGGTCGATCTTCTCGATGGTGATCGCGCTGTCGATGGCGCAGATCGCCTCCGCCTATCCGACGGCCGGCGCGCTCTATCACTGGTCCTCGATCCTCGGCGGACGCGGCTGGGGCTGGGCGACCGCCTTCGTCAACCTGCTCGGGCTGATCTTCGTCGTCGCCTCGGTGAATGTCGGCGCCTACGATCTGTTCACCAGCCTGATCCTCGGCAACATGTTCCATATCGACACGTCGCACTGGGGGTTCTGGCAGCAGACCATCGCGGTCATCCTCATCACCGCGAGCCAGGGCGCGTTCAACCACATGGGCATCCGCACCACCACGCGGTTGACCGATTTCTCCGGCTACCTGATCTTCTTCATCGCCATCGTGCTGACCATCGCGATGCTGGTGGGCGCGCAGCATTACGATTTTTCGCGGCTGTTCACCTTCATCAACTATTCCGGCAAGGCCGGCGGCGGGGTGGTGCCGCATAGCGGCAACCTGTTCTATCTCTTCATGCTCGGCCTGCTGCTGCCGCTCTATACCATCACCGGGTTCGACGGCGCGGCCCACACCTCGGAAGAGACGGTGAACGCAAGGCGCACCGTGCCGCGCGGGATCATCAATTCGGTGTTCTGGTCGTTCGCGTTCGGCCTGGTGATGGAGGCCTCGATCCTGCTGGCGATGCCGGATCTCGGCAAGGCGGCGGCGCAGGGCGGCAACGTGTTCTTCAACCTGCTCGCCGGGCTGCCGGTGATCCTGCCGGTGAAATACCTGCTCTATGTCGGCATCGTCGTCGCCAACTATCTCTGCGCGCTGGCGGGCGTGACCTCGACCTCGCGGATGATCTTCGCCTTCGCCCGCGATGGCGGGCTGCCGGGCCACGCGATCTGGCGGCGGGTGAGCCCGACGCACCGCACGCCGGTCGGCGCGATCTGGCTGACGGCGGTGCTCTCCGTCGCGGCCACGCTGTATTCGCCGGCCTTCGCGGCGCTGGCGGCGGGCTGCGCGATGTTCCTCTACATCTCCTACGCCATGCCGGTCGCGGCCGGGCTGCTGGCGGAGGGCAAGACCTGGACCGAGTTCGGCCCGTTCCGCCTCGGCGCGCTCTCGAAGCCGCTTGCGGTCATCTCGATCATCGGCGTGTTCGTGCTGATCTATATCGGCATCCAGCCGCCCAACAATATCCTGATCACCTACGGTCTCGGCCTGATCGTGCTGATGCTGGTGCTCTGGTTCGGCGTGGCGCGGGTGCGCTTCCCCGGCCCGCCGATCAGCCGCGAGGCGATCGCGAGCCGGGCGGCGGAAATCGCGGCCGAGGAACGCGCGGTCCATGAAGGGACGGGAGGCTGAGATGGTTGCATCCCTGCCCACGCAACTGCTGATCGGCGGCGCGTTCGAGGCGGGCGCGGGCGCGCCGGTGCCGGTGGTCAATCCCCGGACCGGCGCCGTCATCGCCGAGATCGCCGAGGCGGATGCCGGCCAGGTGGCCCGCGCGGTGGAAGCCGCCGGGCGCGCCTTTCCGGCCTATGCGGCGCTGCCGCCGGCCGAGCGCGCGGCGATGCTGCTGCGCCTCGCCGATGCGATCGAGGCCGAGGCGGAGGACTTCGCCGCGCTGGAGGCGCTGAACTGCGGCAAGCCGCGCCCGGCCGTGCTGCGCGACGAGATGCCCGCCATCGTTGACTGTTTCCGCTTCTTCGCCGGCGCCGCCCGCTGCCTGTCGGGCAGTGCGGCGGGCGAGTATCTCGCCGGACATACCTCGATGATCCGGCGCGATCCGGTCGGCCCGGTCGCGCAGATCGCCCCGTGGAACTATCCGCTGATGATGGCGGCGTGGAAGATCGCCCCGGCACTCGCCGCCGGCAACACGGTCGTGCTCAAGCCCTCGGAACTGACGCCGCTGACCGCGCTGAAGCTCGCCCGGATCGCCGCCGGCATCCTGCCCGAGGGCGTGCTCAACGTGATTTCGGGCCGCGGGCCGAGCACTGGCCAGGCGCTGATCGACGCGCCGGGGATCGCGATGATCTCGCTGACCGGCTCGATCGGCACCGGCGAGCGGGTGATCCAGGCGGCCTCGGCCTCGATCAAGCGCACCCATCTCGAACTCGGCGGCAAGGCGCCGGTGATCGTCTTCGACGACGCCGATATCGACGCCGCCGTCGCCGCGGTGCGGGACTTCGGATACTACAATTCCGGGCAGGACTGCACGGCGGCCTGCCGGGTCTATGCCGGTGCGAAGGTCTATGACCGGTTCGTGGCCGACCTCGCTTCGGCGGTGACGCAGCTCCGCTACGACCGGGCGGATGATTCGGAGAACGATATCGGCCCGGTGATCTCGGCGCGCCAGCGCGAGCGGGTGGGCGGCTTCGTCGCCCGCGCGGCGGCGCTGCCGCATGTCGAGGTCGTCGCCGGCGGGCGCGATGCGGCGGGGAGCGGCTTCTACTACGAACCCACCGTGGTTGCCGGTGCGGCGCAGGACGACGAGATCGTGCGCCGCGAGGTGTTCGGCCCCGTCGTGTCCGTCACGCGCTTCACCGATCCCGAACAGGCGATCGTCTGGGCGAACGACTCCGATTATGGCCTCGCCTCGTCGGTCTGGACGCGCGATGTCGGGCGGGCGATGCGCCTGGCCGCCGGGCTGCGCTATGGCGCGACCTGGGTGAACTGCCACTTCATGCTCGCCAACGAGATGCCGCATGGCGGGCTGAAGCGGTCAGGCTACGGCAAGGATCTCTCCGCCTACGCGCTCGAGGACTATACCGTGGTCCGCCACGTCATGGTCCGGCTGGACTGATCCCGCCCGCGCCGGACGATGCGTCAGGGTGCTTTTTTCAGGTGGAAGGATTTCGGCCGGGTGAGATGCTCGAAGCCGATCCGCGAGAGGGTGCAGCCGCGGCCGGAATCCTTGACGCCGACCCAGGCCAGCGCCGGGTCGAGATAGTCGCAGCGGTTCATGAACACGGTGCCGGTCTCGATCTCGCCGCCGATGCGCGTCGCGGCCTCGACGTCGCGCGTCCAGACCGAGGCGGTGAGGCCATAGGGGCTGTCGTTCATCAGGCCGATCGCCTCCGCGTCCGAGGCGACCTTCATGATGCCGACGACCGGGCCGAAGCTCTCGCTGCGCATCACGTCCATCCGGTGATCGACATTCACCAGCACCTGCGGCGCGAGATAGGGCGTGCCGGGCCGGCTTTCGGGGAACCGCGCCTCGTCGATCAGCGCGGTGGCGCCGGCGGCGAGGGCTTCGGCGATCTGCCCGCGCACGAAATCGGCCCCGGCGGCGTTGACCATCGGGCCGAGCGTGGTTGCGGGGTCGAGCGAATGGCCGAGGCGATAGGCGTTGGTGGTCTCGACGAAGCGGGCGATGAAGTCGTCATACACCGCGGCGTCGACATAGATGCGCTCGATCCCGCAGCAGGACTGGCCGGAATTGAAGAAGGCGCCGTCGACCAGGTTGTCGGCGGCGTGGACGATGTCGGCATCGCGGCGGACATAGGCGGGGTCCTTGCCGCCGAGTTCGAGGCCGATGCCGGCGAAGCGGTCGGCGGCGGCGCGGACGACGCGATGGCCGGTCGCCACCGAGCCGGTGAAGGCGATGAAATCGACGCGCGGATCGCGGATCACCGCCTCGGCGTCGGCATTGGCGAGGTGGAGCACCTGGAAGACGTGCTCGGGCAGGCCGGCGGCGGCGAAGGACGCGGCGAAACGCTCGGCGCAGAGCAGCGTCTGCGAGGCCTGTTTCAGCACCACGGCGTTGCCGGCGAGCAGCGCGGGGACGACGCTGTTGACGGTGATCAGATAGGGATAGTTCCAGGCGCCGATGACGAAGACGACGCCGAGCGGCTCGCGGGTGATGAACCGCTCGAAGCCGGCGACCGGCGCGGGCCGGACCGGCGCGAGCGACTCCGCGGCAAGCGAGATCATCATCCGCGCGCGTTCGGCGACACCGCGGATTTCTCCCGGTGTCTGGCTTACCGGCCGTCCCATCTGCGCGCTGATCTCGGCGGCGATCGCAGCACCATTGGCGGTGAAATGCGCGACGAAGCGCTCGCAGATCGCCATGCGCTCGGCGAGGCCGACGCGCCGCCAGGCCTTCTGCGCGGCGGCGGCCCGCTCCAGCGCCTGCTCGATCTCCGCCGGCCCGGCAAGGGCGCGGGCGGCGACCTCGGTGCCGTCGGCGGGGGGAGAGGATGCGGTGAATCCGGGGATGCTCGGCC
>NZ_AFPR01000330.1:0-695 GCF_000219295.1 Acidiphilium sp. PM | reverse complement strand
TGGACAATTCGAATTTCGCCGAGACGATCGCCGGGCTGGAGGCGGCGCTGCGCCAGGCGGGGCTCGACCTGCTGCTGGGGACCACGCTCTACAGCAATGCGCGCGAGGAGGAGCTGCTGCATACGCTGATGCGGCACCGGCCGGAGGGGATCGTGCTCACCGGCGGGGTGCACAGCCGGCGGGTGGCCGCGCTGCTCGGCCGCTCGGCGCTGCCGGTGGTGGAGACCTGGGACCTGCCTTCATCCCCCATCGGGGGGGTGGTCGGGTTTTCCAACCGCGCGGCGGGGGCTCTGATGACGGCGCATCTCGCCGCGATCGGGCGGCGGCGGATCGCCTTTCTCGGCGGCGCCTCAAGGCGGGACCCGCGCGGCGAGGATCGCGGCCGGGGGTATGAGGAGGCGCTGGCGGCCGCCGGGCTCGGGCCGCCGCTGCTGTTCCGCCACGGCCAGCCGCCGCTGTCGATGCGGCACGGGGCGGAGGGCATGGCGCTGCTGCTGGAACGCTGGCCGGAGACCGACGCGGTGGTGTGCGCCAGCGACCTGATCGCCTTCGGCGCGATCGCCGAATGCCAGCGGCGGGGGATCGGCGTGCCGGAGCGGATCGCCATCGGCGGGTTCGGGGATTTCGAGGTGTCGCGCTGCGCGGTGCCGGCGATCAGCACGGTGGCGGTGGATGCGCGGGGCATCGGCGAGCGG